>JAONMX010000099.1 GCA_028378565.1 Bacteriovoracaceae bacterium | reverse complement strand
CATTGCTTTATGTGCAGATATTATCTGTAGATATTTCTTTGCGATAGCTCTATCTTTTGGAACAAAAACTTGTTCTTCCATTTGAGAGGGGTAGGAATCTTTTATTGATTCAATGATTTGATGAACCTGTTCTTTGAAGTTTTCAAAAATATAAAAGCGCGGATTTCCCTTTTGAGGAAGAGAATCATACGTTGCTTGAATATGTTTTTCAATGGTTTCAAGTCTACCCAAAGCACTCAATTCATCAATTTGCTCACTAGAGACAGATCTTGATAGTGGTGAACTGGTGATGTCTTTTTCTAGAACATACGTGTTAGTAGAGCAACCTACTAAGAAAGAAAAAGTTAAAAGTAATGACCAATATTTCACAACAACTCCTATTTTGTTTGCTGTTAGTTACAATCTAATTCATATTCAAGTTCACCAGCGTTTTCTCTTTTAAAAGTATCTTTTTCTGAGTCACTTAAAGTGACACCTTTTAAGCTTCCATCGATAGAATCAAAATTAGTCTGACTTACGAAGTAACCAAGGTATGCTTTAAAGCCGCTTCTTTTTTTACCTTTGAAAAAAGCTTTTGGAACAGAGAATCTAATATAGGTTGGAATCCATTCGTTGGATTTCGACTGAGCAGGGGTTTTATTATGAAACTTAACGTAGCTATATTTTTTCTCTTGAGGTCTATTTGAATTATAAACTTTAAAGGTTTGTTGCTTAAGAGCACCGAACATATAGTCACTTGAAACTTTAATAGTTCCACCTTCTGACATGTCGAGTTTGGCCTTAACCTCTACAAGTTTACTCTTACGAAACTTAATTTTTTTACCTGATTGATATTGATATCTTTCATAGTAAGTACACTTTACTCTCTTTGCATGAGTAGTAAGTGTTAGACCAAGCAGTAAAAGTGCTAATAAAATAGTCCTCATATTTTTTCCTTTTATAATTCGTTATACCAATTTTCAAAAAACTCTAATGAATTCTTTTCACTTGAATCTAGTTTTCCACTCTTCCATCTAGTCGCCCAATAAGGTGCATAGACTTTGTAGTAGTTACCAGAGTAAACCTTTTCTTTTCCAACTTTTTTGTAAGCTCTTGCCGCTCTATCACCAGAGGTTCCCATCCACCATCTTGTATGGGCCGGAAGATCTTTTCTTGGAATGATCCCAAGAGTAAGTTTCTTTACTTGTGCTTCTGAATAGTTTGTAACTTTATAGTCCTTGGCAAATGCTTTTCCTATTTCTTCAGCATATTTACCAACCGTGATAACTTCGTTAATACTTCCGTTTTCCATGACATATTTGAACACTTCATTTCTTAAATCATTAACATCTTTATTAAGAAGAACTGCTTTTCTCTGATTATCATCAAGATCAAGGGTATCTACTGGTGCTGTTCTCACAACCACATAGTCACCACGCTTTTTGTTAAGGACACCTTGGAGTCTTTGTCCAACTTCTCCTGAAAGAGCACGTCCACTAAAGAAATCGTCATGAGCAAACTGATCTGCGATTACTAGTTTTGAAGCACCTTCTGCGCGTCCTCTGTAAAAACCATTTGGTCCAAAAGACATGTGTTGAGTTACTCCTAGGGCACTCCAGTTAACACCTTCAAAAAAGCTTAATAAAACTTTTCCAAATTCTTCACTTGGGCCTTTATCAAATTCTTTGTACTTATCTGTACAAGCTTTTGGTGACTCATAAGGTACATCACACTCGGCCATTTCTGCTGGTGCTGATTTAATAAGTGAAGATGGATTTGAATATGAAATTTTTTCAGTAGCAGTTCCGCATCTACCAGTTTCAGGGTCTAGGACTGTGTTGTTATAACAGCCACCAGAAGAGAACACTTGAATTGTGTGAGATCCTCTTCTATTAGACGTCGTTCCCCAATCTCCCATTCTCCAGTTAGTTCCAAAAGGGAAATCTTTGTGAGGGATGGATGCGTTTCCGTATCTATATCTTGAACTTGAGCTTTGTCTTTTTCCTTCAGGATCTTCTTTTAATTCTAGCTTTCCACTTTCAACTGCTTCAAGTACAGTTTTTGCTTTTTTATCGAATGCTCCAACAAGTCTAGCATATGCACTTTCCCCACCATTACGTGGAGAGGCACCACCTGGATGAGGGACGCCAATGAAAAGAACATCTTTTCCTTTGTACTTTACCCAACACCCATTGCGTCCAACTTTATAACTACTACATTTTGATTTTGGATCAAGGTAGTTGGCATAGGTCGCTGCACTATCTTTACCTGCGGTCCCAACACCAATGACAAGTCTCATATCTTTATTTGTTTCAAAAGCGTAATCGAATAATCGGTGACGATGATCTACAACGGCACTATTTTCATTTTGGGCCAACCATAAAAGTCTTTTTTGAGCATCCAGTTTAGCTGCATTCTCTCTGTCTTCTCCGAAGAGTGAGTACTGACCAGTAATCGTATAAACAAATGTATTCATGAAAAGGTATGAATCATAAATCCCTAGATGGTTAAGGAATTTTTGCATTTTAGTTCCAGTTGAACCTGTGAAAGATCTATTCGAAACATTTTCGTCTTGAGCACCTTCTTGCCCAATAACAAAAACTTTTGCTCTATTTTTTTCAAGCCTACCTCGATACCACATTGGCCCAAACTTCCATCTAAATTTCTCACCACGTCCACCAATGACTTCTTGGCCGTAGGCTCTGTAGTTAGGAGTTTCTGCAAAGAGTTTTGCCCACTGACTATCCTCTGGTGGACCAGCATCATGTTCGTGAGTATATCCACGGTCAGTCTTAGAACTAAACCATCTTCCAATAACACTATTTGAACTTGAACAAGAAGCGAGCATGGCCAAGACAACCATGATTGCAGGTAAAGTAATTTTCTTCATTTTGTTTTCTCCTAAATTGAGCGAAAGCTCATAATCTTCACAGCTCTATTGTCTTAATGAATGAGAATTATTTAAAGGTCGGCACATTTTACGCATAGAGCTCATGGTAATAATTTAAAGTATTTACATTGAAACTCCCTTCAATTAATTTTAAATAAATTTTTTAATAAAACTGGAGTTTATATGTCAGATATGGCGAAACATTTGGAAGAACGAATTCAGTCTTCTATTACTAAAGTAACAAAAGCAATCTTTCCAAATACAACCAACCATTATGATACGTTATTTGGTGGTACGGCCATGCAGTGGATGGATGAAGTGGCCTTTATTACTGCAACTCGATTTTGCCATAAGAAGGTTGTAACGGTCTCTAGCGATCAAATAGATTTCAAAAAGCCTATTCCAGCAGGAACAATAGTTGAGTTGGTTGGTCAGATAGTAAAGGTTGGTAATACCAGTGCTACAGTCAGAATCGATGTTTTCCTAGAGGAAATGTATAAAGAAGGCAGGGAGTTAGCACTGCAAGGTAGTTTTACCTTTGTTGCAGTAGATGAAAGTAAGTCATCTGTAAGTATTTTGTAAGCCTAAGTAAGTCGTTTTTCATAGGCATTCCTTAGATAATTTGTTCTTCTATTACCATCTTAAAAAAAGGGAGATTATTGTGAAAAAGTTAATCGTACTTATGCTAACACTAGCATCTGTAAATATTCTAAGTTCGAACGTAACAAACCTTATTGCTGATTATGAAATTAATAAAATGATCACAGGTCAAGACAACCAAAAACATCAAGATCCGAATTGTCGTGATTACGAAACAGGAGCCTGTATAAAAGTTGCCTGTAGTAAAATGTCATCATTTGAATGTGATTCAAGAGATGAATTAAGAGATGTCACTTTGGCCTGCCGTGGAAATTATGATGGTAGCTGTGTTCAATTTGTGACTAGTAAACTTAGTAGTTTTGAATATGACAAGTTTGAAGAGATGCAACCAATTATAAATTCTTGTAAAAATGTATGGCGAACTAGTTGTCTACAGGTGAGCACATCTTTATTAAGAACTTTTGAATATCGTGAAAAAGAAGACCTTCTTTCTATAGTTAATTCTTG
>JAONMX010000098.1 GCA_028378565.1 Bacteriovoracaceae bacterium | reverse complement strand
TATTCAACAGATTTCTCAATAGATCCCTTTATGAATGTAAGAGCAGTGTCAGAAGAGGAGTTTCTTTTAAGTGAACGCTCAAGAGTAAAGATTTTCATTAATGGAAGGCTCATAAAGAGTGTTATTCTCAACAAAGGTAAGCATCGTATAAGTTCACTCAATCTTTCAAATGGTCTTAATGTGATTAATCTTGAGATTGAGGATTTTGAAGGTAATAAATCTTTTCTAACTTTGAACGATGTTACAAGTGATAGGCTACTACGAAAAGGGATCCACAAGTATTCTTATGTGGCCGGAGTTAAGCGTGAACAAGGAGTCGATGGCCTTGATTATAATAGAGATTCAGATGGTGTCCAAGTTAATATATTACATGAATATGGGTTTTCTAATAAGCTAACAGCAAGTCTTTTTGGACAAGGTGATTTCGGGCAATATCAATTGGGGCCAAAGGTAAAGCTAGCATCTTCTTTAGGACTTTTTGTGATAGATGTAGGTCTTAGTTCTGCAAAGAAAACAGTTCGTGATATTCAATACGAACGCAAAGGTATCAAAACGATTTCTGAACATTATTTACAATTTTCAGACAGTCGTAGTCGTCAAAAAACTATTAGTACAAGGCATACATATACTTCTCCCAACTATACAAATATAGATAGTATTACTTCAGTAAATAATATTGTTCATGATTTCAGCACTAGATATAATCAAATCTTACTCTCATCTCTGAGTTTAAATTTAGGTGTTCAGTATGGTATTCATAAGGATAGTCACGATCTAAATACTTATTCTTTTAATAGTGGGTTAACGATTCGTAGTTTTAATAAGACAAATATTAATTTATCTTTTAATAGAATTAAAAATATTTCACAAAACTTAGAAAGTCGTTTTTCTGCATATATCACTTACCGTTTTGATGACCCTGCTCATAGTTTGGCGTATTATTATAGCGACCAAAATAAATCATCACAGCTTGAGTGGAATAAAACACCAAAAGGGCGTCACAGTAGCTATGGTGCACAAGTGCAACTAACAAAATCTGAAAATGAAAAAGGTTTAAATGTTAATTCAACACTTCTTCATCAAAAGTTTCGAACAACAATTACAGGTGAAGCTAACAAAATCGTTTCTCAAGAAACAAAGAAAAAAGGGAGTGTTAATCTTGCTGGAGCTATTTCTTTTGCCGGAAAGAGTTTTGCTTTTTCAAGACCCATTCGAAATAGCTTTGCTATCATGACTGCTTCTTCTGGAATTAATGATAGTGAAATCATTGTAAACAAGAAGAAAAGTAGCTCTGCAGGTATTATCTCTAAGCACATGAACGCTGTTCTACCTGAACTACAGCCTTATCAGTTTTTTAGAGTTAAAGTCGACCCAAACTCCCTTGCACATAATCAACAAATGAGAAAAGATCATTTTGCCATTTTACCAAAGTATAAGACAGGACATTTGATAAATGTAGAGGTTAAAGAAAGTTACTTAGTAGAAGGACTATTGAAAGATAGTAGAGGAATCCCTCATTCATTAATGATTGGTAAAGTACTTAATCATGAAGGAGAGTTTCTTTATGATTTCTTTACAAACTCAAAAGGACGTTTCTTAATTGAAGGTCTTGAAATAGGGAAATATTTTGTATTGATGAATAATGAGAAAGTTTCCTTTGAGGTAAAAAGTACAAGTCAAAGTGTATTCAATGTTGGAGAGTTGGTATTATGAGAAACTTTTTTATATTTCTTTTAACGATTGCACTTTCTCCACTAAGCTTGGCTGGACCATGTGGTTTCACTTTAAACGCTAACTCTATCACTTTGCCTTTTAATGATCTTGGGCAAGATGTCTTACAAAATATTTCAATCAATGATCCTAACACTAACAATACTAATCTCTGTAAAAACTATTTTGTAACATTCTCTAAAGGTGGCTCGGGAACATATAATAATAGAGAGCTTTCACACTCCATAAGTGGAGCTTTGGACTATAATTTATACGGTAAAACAGGTCAGCAGAAGCTTCTTCTCGACTTTAATGATGTTACTTCAAAAAATGATATTATTGAGGGAAAAGCAAAGAAACCTGATGGAGAATATTTCTTTAACCAATTTCCTATTGCAACAGAGTTGAGAGGGGGAGATTACACTGATTCAATCCTTGCTTCTCTTTACTCAGGAAAGTTTAATAGTAGTAATGCCCTTGAGGATCAAGTTCTTATTCCTATTAAGATAGAAGTACCACGTTATATTGACCTTTCAATCGCAGATTCTCCTACTGGATTTGTTGAGACTTTAACAGATAGAACTGTTAGTTTTAATCCTTTAAATGAGGGAGATAGTGCTCAGTTCTATGTTATTATCAAGTCAAATGCAGGATATGAAGTAACGGCTACAAGTAATAATAGTGGAAAGCTTCTTCATTCTGGTGGTAGTAGTTTTATTAACTATGATTTCTTTATTAATGGATCTCTAAAACCTTTGACTACCACTCAAGAGATTGGGACAGGAAGTGGCTTAACTTCTGCTGGGGGAGCAGTTTATCCTATTAGTTTTGAAATAAAAAGTGTCACTGGAAAGTTGAGTGGTTCTTATCAGGATATTATTAATATCAATGTGATAACGACTGAATAATTTCAGGTTCTGTATTCATTTTTTCAAGAGTTTGAATCAACTCCTGACTAAGAGGGGCTTTGATTTCAATGAGTTCATTCTTAGTAGGGTGAATGAATGAAAGTTTATGAGCATGGAGAAAAATTCTATTCAGTTGAAAAATTTCTCTAAAAATAATATTGATACTACCTTTTCCATACATGGTGTCACCAATAAGGTTATAGTAGAAACGACAAAAGTGTCGTCGAATTTGATGCTTACGTCCTGTTTTAAGTGAAACTCTAAGTAATGATACATCGTACTCTGGATAGTACTTAATTGGGTCGTAGAGGGTAATGGCCTCTTGCATTTTCTTACGATCATTTTTCATGGGATCATCAAACTTACCACTCTCAGTAATTCTCCCTCTGACAAGAGTAATATATTCTTTTCGGGTCTCGTCATTATTCCAATTTTCTTTGATAACACTGGTGGCTTTCTTCGTTAAGCCAAAGACAATTGCCCCGCTAACAGGTCGATCAAGTCTGTGAAGAGGGTATAGGTATAACTCTTCTTGGTCTCTTAATTCATGTAAAAGCGTTGGCTCACGATTTCTTCTACCATTGTAGGGATGGACCAACATACCACTCGGTTTATTGGCAACAATTATTTCTTCATCTTTGTATAGTACGTCGATCATTAGTTCTTCATTAGTGTTGGGCCAATTAGGTCATTTTCAATTTTAGAAAAGAATTCATCTAGTCCAGTGGAATCCTCTTTAAACATCCTAAGAAGACCTTCATAGTTATTTATTACAAGAGTAAACTGTGGGTTGATATAGCTGATAAAACAGTCCCAAAGGCTATCAAGATTATGTTCATAATAGTTTGGAAGATCAAAAAGCCTACCTAGTTCTATAAAAAAATCTTCTTTTGAGCACAAATTATTTGCATCTAGATAAAACTCTCGTCGCATGGACTACCTCTTGTGATATAATTATCATGTAAACACGTTAATGGATAGGGCCTCTTTTATGGCAAAAGCATGGGATTTCGAGCTCTTTAATAAGTCTTTCAATGAGATTGATCTTCACCCTGTCATTTCAATTGAAGAAACGACTAAGACCAGTGAAGTGATTGAGTTGATGGCCAGTAAGAATATTGGCTGTGTTCCCGTTTCTCAAAATGGAAAATTAGCCGGAATTTTTACTGAAATTGATTTTGCACTCAAGTGTGTAAATGATAATTCGTGGAGTGATAAACCTATTAGTGATTTTATGACGGCGAATCCATTCTCACTTGCTGCAGAAATGACGATCATGGATGCAATGAAGATCTTTTTTAAAAAATCATTTCGTCATATACCGATTGTGGATAATGAACAAAAAGTAAAGGCCGTGATTTCGGTTAAAGATATTCTTAAATATGTGTTA
>JAONMX010000097.1 GCA_028378565.1 Bacteriovoracaceae bacterium | reverse complement strand
ACAATTCTAAATGCAGCAAGTACAAAATTAAGAAAAAGATCAGTATTAGAAATAATTGAATAGATCTTAACTTTAATAAAATTAATACCCTATCTTGAGCCTCAATTACTGAGGCTTTTTTTTTATCCAGTCATCTCTTTTCTTCCAAAAGTAATATATTGATGTACTATTAATCCTAAGATGAATGATATTAATAAAAACCTAGTTATTGTTGATGATGAGATTGAAATCTTAGAGCTTCTTCAAGATCTTCTTGAAGATGAAGGCTTTAGTATCCAAACATTCGATAAGGCTGAAGCAGCAATTGAGTATCTGATGGATAAACCTAAGGTTGATATTATTTTATCAGACTATCATATGAAAGAGATTGATGGCCTTTCTTTCTTAAGAAAAATAAACGCTGAGAAACTCTACAGCGGTAAATTCTACCTTTGCACTGGAGATATGAATTTCGATTCTAAAGAGTTCAAAGATATTGGTGGAACAGATATCATAACAAAACCATATGATATAGATTACCTGATAGAGTTTTTAAAAAAGTAATGATGAATACTAAAGAGTTCTTGAGAATCGCAGACCAGTTTAAATTAGGTGAACTCGACACTGAGAAGTCTCATCCTTTGACAGTTGGACTTTCGGACCAAACAAAGCTTAACCTTAATGATGCCATTGAAAATTTTAAGAAAGTCGATCTTCACGCTCTTGATGTTTTAGTTAACTCTTTTGGAAGTATAGAAAAATTACAACAGGATATTCAAAAAACAATTCATGATGGTGGTAGAGTTTTCCTTTGTGGCTGTGGTGCCACAGGTAGGCTGAGTCTTGCACTAGAAACAATCTCATATCAAGTAAAGAAGTTAGAGGGAAGAGTCATTTCTTTTATGGCCGGTGGTGATGTTGCTCTCATCAGAAGTATTGAAAAATTTGAAGACTATCCGGAGTATGGAAAGAGGCAATTGTTAGAGCTTGGTTTTGGAGAAAAGGACTTATTGATTGCTATCACAGAGGGAGGAGAAACCCCATTTGTTATAGGTGCCTGTGAAACAGCAAGTAAACTCTCAAAATACCCACCGTATTTCTGTTATTGTAACCCTGATGAAGTCTTATTAAAAAAGGTCGAAAGATCTAAAAGAGTTATTGAAAATAAGAAAATTAAAAAATTAAATCTCTCTCATGGACCACAAGCATTAAGTGGCAGAACACGGCTACAATGTTCAACAGTTTTGATGGCCGCAGTAGGAACAGCTCTATTTGAAGAGCAAAACTCTATTCATAGTTCACTTTCACATTTAAAAGATTTTTACCAATTTCAATCTCTTGATTTTCTACAGGACTTTATTATTAAAGAATCAGGGATTTATCAAAAGAATGAATATGTAAATTATTGTACGGAGACAATTTTTGGAATTGATTTATTAACAGATACAACTGAAAGGTCTCCTACTTTTAGCCTCACTCCCTTTGAGAATTATGATGTGGAGAAAGATTCTCCTAGTAAGAGCTATTTAATGATGGCAAGCCAAAAAGATAGTTACTCTGCATGGAAGTCTTTACTTTATAGAGAACCAAGAATTTTGGAATGGGAAGAAACTAAGGATCGAACGGGTAGGGAAAGACTTCTTGGTTTTGATTTTAGTAGAGTCGGTGCAAAGAAGCGAATGATTAAGCTAGATGCTAAGTCTCATAATTTTACAGTCTCAAAAGTAGACCACCTCATTACATTTACTTTTGATGAGCTTCAATCATTTATTGATGTGAAAGGTTTGAGTTTGTTAAACCAACACCTTATTGTCAAAATGATTTTGAATATGCACTCAACTTTACTAATGGGTAGAATTGATCGATATCAAAGTAATATAATGGTTTGGGTAAAGGCCAGTAATAATAAACTGATTGATAGAGCTGCTCGTTATATAGATCACTTACTAAAAGAAAAATCAATAAATAGAAGTTATGAAGAAATTGTAGAGGAAATATTTAAATACAAAGATGGCCTTGCACAAGACCAATCAATTGTTTTAAAGGTTGTAAAAGAACTATCTTAAGAATTATGCTTTATCTTCAGGGCCTCTGTTTTCAGAGCCTTTATCAATTGAGGTCTTATCATTTTTTTCACTCATTCCTTTCTTGAAATTTGTTAGTGCTTTACCAAAGCTACTACCTAATTCAGGAAGCTTTTTACCACCAAAAAGTAGAACAACAATCGCTAAAAGTATGAGGGCTTCACCCATTCCTAATCCAAACATAGATTTCTCCTATCACCTAATTATAGGTGATTAATGTATCCTAGTAAACTCGTGATAAAGGCATTGTATATCGCCCTGGAGCGTACTCTAGCATTCTTTTGTCTCTAAGCTCTTTGAATTTCTTATTAGAATTAGAGTCTGAGGCATATGGGTAAATAGCAATTCCACCTCGTGGTGTGAACTCGCCAATAACTTCAATGAACTTTGGCTTCATTAGTTTTACTAGGTCATTACAAATCTTTTGGACACAGTCTTCATGAAAGTCGCCATGATTTCTAAAAGAAAAGAGATAGAGCTTTAAAGACTTACTCTCGACCATATTTAAGCATTCCTCCATCAGGAACTTGTCCATCAAAGGAAACAACCTGTTCATTAGCTTTTCTAGACCATGCTGGATTCGAGAAATTCGCATGAAAGAATGTCAACTGATCGACTTCAGGGACCGGCTTCATTTGTGCGTGTTGATATTCGATATAAGCGTTCAAAGACCTCTTAGTCCACTTATGATTTTGACTAGCATTTAGCGAATTCTTCCAGCCACTATTATTTGAATTATAAGGACTAAATTGTGATGGCTCTAAAATAATATCAAGTTCATTAACTTTATCAGTTCTATGAGTTTTTGCTTTTGCCACTCTATTATCTATCACTTTCATAATGGCCATCATTTCTTCTTGTCCAAAACTACTAAGAATTCCTGCTTCTCCATGTGCCGTGAGAGACAAAGCAGCAAAGCGTTGTTCTAATGGATTGAGTGCTAAATACATGGCCTTGAAAGTTGATAACCTTTCGTCCAAAGATGGATCCTTATCTCTTAATTCAATGGCCTTTTTCTTAATGGCCTTTTTAATATTCACAAGACATAAATTGAGTTGTTCATAATCTTCTTTTGTATTTGGATTTCTTTTTAAAATAGGACAACCTTCAAGAAACTCTCCTTGATAGGTTGAAGGAGTACGATCAGCTGTGGAACTAGTGTCCGCTACAATAACCTCTTCTGGATCACTACTAACATCAGCTTCCTCACCTTCACAAGCAACATTTGGTTTTGGTCTCATTCTTGGCCTAATGGAAGTTGGTACAGCTGTTACCATATCTAAGAGTTGATTGACATCACGCTTTACCCACACTCTCTTTTTTATAATCTTTCCATTTTGTTGTGTCTCAGGAACAAAGATAGGCACGTAAGGACCACCATTATAATTTTCATTATCAATATTATAGTCACCTTTTGAAATCCTCTTCCAATACCACTCTTTGGTCACTGGTTTTGATCAAGGGCAATTGGTGTATCAGCTGTTGTTCTAATCCCCTTAGCTCTTTCAACGACTTTTCTATAATCCAAAGCTTTTTTAAAAAAAGAATGAAAGTTATTTTCAACTTGAACTTCTTTTCCTTTATGGTCTTGAAGAACAAAAGTTCGCCTCGCTTTTTGTTTATGATAATAAACCCAGCCAGTTTTCCCTTTATTAGGACCCTCAGTAACTTCAACCTTTATCCCTACTCCATACTTCTTTTTAGTATCGTAAGAAATAATTTTGGCCTGTGTTCCAGGCGTTAATGTTTTGAGAACATTTTTACTTGATGAAGAAAAGCTAGGTGAAGAGCGTAGATTAACTCTACCTCCTAATAGGATTTTGTCAGCACTTTTCCAACCTTCGGCACCAAGGCCAAAGATCAAAGCTAAAACTAAGAATAAGTCAGTAATCTTTTTATTAAACAATGTTAACCTTCTCACACAATAATAACTTAGTGTGTGTATCGGTTAACCAGTGTTTAAACTAAAGGGAAATCTAGACTGCAACCTCATCTTTTGATGGTTTAGGTAAC
>JAONMX010000096.1 GCA_028378565.1 Bacteriovoracaceae bacterium | reverse complement strand
CGTATCTCTTTGTAAGTTGCACCTCAATTCCGCTCATCGAGTTCTCAACTTCATTTTTTCTGGAAATGAGACCATTATAAATTAGTACTAAAACAATGAGTGTGAGAATAACCACACCTAAGACAAATTCCATACAAGCTCCTCTCTTATTTCATATACTTATTCTATGTTTCTTTTGAGAAATCTCTAGCTGGAAAAAAGTGTCCAAACTTTATACAGTGATTTAATAAGTGACGATTATCAAATACTCTCGCAACTATAACGTACTAAAATGATAAAGATTAGACAGGCTTATAGATAAGGCCATTTAGGCATTCCAATTGCACTAAATAAAGCATATATTTCTTAGCTAAATTTAAGACCATAGAGAATGGTCTACTATTGAAGGAGCATCACCATGGGAATTACACCACTACATAAATGGATACCAAATCTAAAAAAACCTCTTGTTATCGCTGGGCCATGTAGTGCAGAAACAAGAGAGCAAATGCTCCAAACAGCTAAAGAACTCGTTCAGATTGAAGACGTAAGAATTTTTCGGGCAGGTATCTGGAAACCTAGAACAAGACCAAATTCATTTGAAGGTGTAGGAGAAGAAGGTCTTAAATGGCTTAAAGAAGTAAAGGAGCAAACTGGTCTCCTCACTTCTACTGAAGTTGCAAATGCAGGACATGTTGAGCTAGCTCTCAAACATGATGTGGATATACTTTGGATTGGAGCTAGAACTTCTGTTAATCCATTTTCAGTACAAGAAATTGCTGATGTTCTTAAAGGAACAGATATTCCGGTTATGGTAAAAAATCCAATCAATGCTGATCTTGCTCTATGGCAAGGTGCCATTGAGAGAATGATGGGTGCTGGTATTACAAAACTTGCAGCTATTCATAGAGGTTTTTCAACATTTGAAAAAAGTAAGTATCGAAATAATCCAATTTGGAGAATCCCAATGGAGCTAAAGCTCCTTATGCCTGATCTTCCCATTATTTGTGATCCAAGTCATATAACAGGAGATCGTTCCCTCGTTCAGTATGTTTGTCAAAAGGCCATGGATATTGATATGGACGGAGTAATGATCGAGACTCACCCTACTCCAGATCAAGCTTGGAGTGATGCTGCTCAACAAGTAACGCCAAAGTCACTAGCTGAGATTATTCAAAATCTAAATGTAAGAACAGAGTTTACAACTGATAGAAATTTTAGTGCAGAACTAGAAGATCTACGTAAGAACATCGATAGAATTGATAATGAAATCTTAGAAGCTCTCTCAATGAGAACAAATATTGTAGAGCGAATCGCCGAAGCAAAACATAAAAATAATATCACGGCATTACAAGTTCACAGAATGGATCAACTCATGAATAATAGAATTAGCTCAGGTGTAAAGATTGGCCTGCGTGAAAAATTTATTAAAGAGATTTATAACGTAATCCATGAGGATTCGGTAAAAACTCAAAATGAGATAATGAATGCCAAAGAAAATGAGTAAACTTGCAGATAGAATCCACAACATTGAAGAATCAAAATCAGTACGTTTAGCTGGTATCCTCTCTCAGCTTAGAGCTGAGGGAAGAGATATTATTGGGCTCAATGTTGGTGAGCCAGACTTCTATACTCCCAAAAATATTATTGAGGCCACCAAAAATGCTCTCGACCAAAATATGACTCGCTATTCTCTTGTTGAAGGAATTCAAGATCTACGTGATGCCATTGCAAAGAAAGCAAGTGAACAACTCACTAGAAAAATAAACTCAAAGCAAGTATTTCTTGGAAATGGTTCTAAGCATATTCTTTACAATATTTTTCAAACTATCATCAATCCAGGTGATGAAGTCATAGTCCCTGTTCCGTACTGGGTTACTTTTCCTGAGGCGATAAAACTAGCTGGTGGAATTCCTAAATTTGTAACATGTCCAAATAACCAACTCTCTGTTGAAAATATCAAAGAGGCCATCACTGAAAAGACCAAGGCCATTATTATTAACAGCCCCAATAATCCTACTGGAGCTATTTATCCAAAAGAAGTCATTGAAGAGCTGGGTAAACTTGCTGTTGAGAAAGATATTTTTATCATCTCAGATGAAGCTTACGATGCTCTTGTTTATGATAATATGAAATTTCCAAGTCCTGGGGCCCTATCTGAAGATGTGTTTAAGAAAACTCTTACCGTACAAAGCTTTTCTAAGAGTTATTGTATGACTGGCTTTAGAATTGGGTATCTCATAGCTGAAGAAGAAATTATTAAAAATATGCAAAAACTACAAAGTCACCTTTCAGGAAACAACTGCACTTTTGCTCAGTACGGTGCACTTGAGGCCATCCTCTCTTCAGATAAAATTATTGAGGATATGGTTAAGATAATGGAAAAGAGAAGAGACTTGGCCTACTCACTTTGTGAAGGCCTCTTTGAAGTCGAAAAACCTCAAGGTGCTTTCTATCTATTTCCAAACGTTGAAAAATATCTTAACGAGCAAATGCCAAATGATGAAATACTTGCCGAGAAACTGCTTAAAGAGACAGGAGTAGCAATACTACCAGGTGCCTATTTTGGAGCTCCAGGTTTTATTAGAATTTGTTTTGCAACAAATGAAGAGCAGATTACAGAGGGCATGAAAAGAATAAGGACGTTTTTATGCAAGTAGGACTTATTGGATTTGGTAGACTTGGATCTTTATTCAGTAAATTTCTTGCCCAAGATTCTAACCTCTATGTTTTCAATCAAGGACAAAATCACCAAGAGATATCTCAACTAGGTGCAACACCTGTTGAAAAAATAGAAGATCTTAAAGACTGTAAAATTATTATTCCAACAGTACCAATATCAGAACTAAAAAGAGTCTGTGAACAACTAGCAACATTCATCTCAAAAGAGAGTCTTGTTATTGATGTTTGCTCTGTAAAAGAGAAACCTGTGGAATGGATGCTTGAATCACTACCAAAGGAAGTTTCCATTCTAGGAACACATCCAATGTTTGGTCCAGATTCGGCAATGAATACTTTGTATGGTTCGAAAATGGTTTTAACTCCTGTTAGAATCGACGAACAATCAATTGAAAATATCTCTCGCTACCTAGAAATGAATGGAATTAAAGTCATCAAGGCCAGTGCTGAAGAGCATGATAAGCAAATTGCTCATAGCTTACTGCTTACCCATTTTATTGGAAGAGGCCTCATTGACTTTGGTATTAAGGATTTAGAAATCGATACTAAAGGTTACAGAAGATTGATGAAAATCTTAGGAACTGTTGAAAATGATAGCTGGCAATTATTTGAAGATATGAATCAATTTAACCCTTACGCTAAAGAAGTTAGGGAGAGCTTTGTTACAAGTTTAAAAAATATTATTAAGAGGTTAGAAGAATGAAGGTAGCATTCCAAGGAAGCCGTGGAGCATATAGTGAAGAAGCTATCTATCGATACTTTGGAGAAGATGTTACCCCTGTTGGTTTTGAATTAAGCGAACAAGTTTTTGAGGCCGTTGTCCAACAAGAAGTTGCCACAGGACTTGTTCCTGTTGAAAATAGCATCGTTGGCAATGTTAATGTAAACCTTGAACTCTTTAACACTCTTCCTGTCTTTGCCTTTGCTGAAGTTTACCACCCAATCAAGCACTATCTTCTTTCCCATAAAGGTGCTCGCTTAGATGAAATTGAAAAAGTTCATAGTCACCCTATTGCTCTTGCTCAATGTCGTGATTATTTGAATCGTCATAATATTCAATCAATTCCTGATTTTGATACCGCAGGCTCATGTAAACTTTTAAAAGATCGGTCTCATTTTAATGAAGGAACAATTGCCAGTAGACTATGTGCTGAGTTTTATGACTTAGATATTATTGATGACGACATTCAAAAAGTTCAAAATAATATTACTCGTTTTTTAGTTTTCACAAGAGAAGATGAAGTTCCATCAGCAATATCTCAAGAGAAAACCAGCTTATCTTTTAGTACCAAACACCACCCTGGAGCTCTTTTAAATTGCCTCCAAACATTTAAAAACTTTGATTTAAATCTAACCAAGCTTGAATCAAGACCCATTCCTGAAAACCCTTTTGAGTACTATTTCTTTGTGGACCTATTGGCCGGTATCAATGATCCG
>JAONMX010000095.1 GCA_028378565.1 Bacteriovoracaceae bacterium | reverse complement strand
AAATTCAAAAAGTCTTGAAAGAGATTCCACTCAATCGAATGTTTCTAGAAAGTGATGAAGCAAATTATTGTATCAAAGATCATTATCAGGAAGTCTCTGATCAATTAGGCCTAGAGAAAAAAGAATTGGCCATGCAATGCATGACCAATTTTGAGATATTCAAAAACTTATAGTTTTTATTTTTGCTTATAAAGAAGCGAAGTACTTCTCAAGTTCATCAGCTCCACCAACAATCTTACCGTCCACAAAGACTAATGGATAAGTTCCTAAGAATAATTTATTCTCTTTATGTTTAAGAATAGTTTTTTGAAAAGATTTAAACAGCGATTCAAAGTTTGAATATCTCCACGGATGAAGGCCTATATTAAAGAATTCCTTTTGAGGGATATAGTCTTCAAAGTTAAGAGGAGAGTTGATGCAAACGACATCGTCGTAATTTCTTTTGTGTGTATGAAAATCAAGGTAATTCATTAATAAGCTCTATCGCTGCCTGTGCACAAGCAAAACCAAATGTACCAGTCATCATACAAGAAGTACCCATTCCTGTTGAGCAATCAAGTGCTGTGTTCTTGGAGTCTTCTAGCTCTTTTTTAAAACAAGTCTCTCCATCTTTACCTGGATAGATGGCCCTTTCTGTATTTGAAACGGCGAGAATGCCGAATTTGTTT
Organism: Bacteriovoracaceae bacterium; assembly: GCA_028378565.1. Classification (GTDB taxonomy): domain Bacteria; phylum Bdellovibrionota; class Bacteriovoracia; order Bacteriovoracales; family Bacteriovoracaceae; genus JAAEST01. The sequence continues at coordinate 3,428 of JAONMX010000095.1, read as the reverse complement.
TTGCCTTTCTCGAAGCCGAACTCTCTTCTTAATTTTTTTCTCATTCTCTTTAACAACATATCTTGGCAAGCATCTCCCAAGTCAGCGACTTGAACTTTTGTTATATCAAACTTACCGGCAGCACCTCCAGAGGTTACCACTGGGACTTTTCTTTGATAGCACTGCGAAATCAAGAGACATTTATTACTGAGGCCATCAATTGCATCTACAATGACATCTGGTTTTAATTTAAAAAGTTGCTCACATGATGACTCACTAAAGAAATCATTCAGCATGTTAATTTTGATGTCAGGATTTATTAGTTTTAGTCTTTGGGCCATGACTTCAATTTTTGACTGACCAATAGAGTTATTAAGAGCGTGAGCTTGTCTATTCGTATTGGTAATACAAATTTCATCGAGGTCCATTATGGTGATTTCTTTGATACCGCTTCTGACAAGGGCTTCACAGCACCATGTACCTACACCGCCAATGCCAATTACTGCAACATGTCTCTTCGCAATTTTTTTAAATTTTGAGTGACCATAGAGTCGACCTATAGCACCAAAGCGTTGTTGATAATCTTCTTTCAAACTCACTCCTTCCTTCTATTTATAGCACAACTGCAAGCGTTAAATCTATAATTGATCAACTTGATTGGACGTACCATTAAAACCTCTGATACTCTATATAGGCATTACACATGGAAGATCAAACTAACAAAGGAATATCCTATCGAAACCCAAGCTTATTTCGAAAATCGTAGTTTCAAGCCTGATGACATCGTCGTTTCTCCAAAATTTGGCATTGGAGTAATCAAGGGAATTGAGTTTCTTGATGGCCTAGAAAAGAGTTTTTTCACAATTTCATCTATCGATAATAAATTAAAGAACTTAATACCTACTGATACAGAGATACTTATTAGAAAAGTTTCCACTAGAAACTCATTTAATAAGTCTTTAGATAAAATAAATCAAAAAGATGTTGCTAATGATTATGATTGTCGTAAAGACAGAATTGCAGCTTTCCAAGATAAGATTCGTTCTAATAAAGTGACTTTGCCAACGATTCTTTCTGTAATTAAAGAAATTCAACAACTCAAAGATAAAGGTGCTGTTGAAAGACAAATGATGAATGAACTTCTTACTACTGTTTCTCGTGAATATGCATTTGTATTTGAATGTGACTCTGAAGATGCAAAAAAAATCATCAAGAAAAGACTCATTCAGTAATTTAAGTTCCATCAAACCAGTTGAGAGCAAGACTTACTATTTTTTGAATCAGCTCAGGATATTTCATATTCTGAGCTTGTGCACTTAAAGCAAACTCATCATCAATCCCAATATTTGGATTAGGGTTTGCCTCAATAACATAGAGCTCATTTTTATCATTCATTCTAAGATCAATTCTGGCATAACCATTTAGCTCTAAAGCTTTATAAGTTTTCTTGGCGAGCTTTTGTGCCTGTTTAACAAGATCATCGTCAAGCTTAGCATTCTCTGTACTAATTCCTTTGCGTGAGCGGTATTTATCATTCCACTTTGCTTGACGAGAGTAGAGCTCCTTTTCAGGATTTTCGACATTTTTAAATACTAGCTCCCATACTGGAAGGGAGTGAAGACGGTAGTTTCCGTAAACACCAACGTAGAATTCTCTTCCTTCAATAAACTCTTCAGCGATAGCATCAGTATTAAAAGTTTTATTAATATAGGCCACACGCTCTAAAAGTTTATCTTCTGTTTTAACAACAGATGCTTGAGAAATACCTAGTGAAGCTTCTTCATTAAGACACTTCACAATAACAGGATAGGTAATCCACTTTGGGACTTTCTTCTTTTTATTTTTTGGAAAGACCACAAATTTAGGTGTTTTTATTCTATGGAAAGTTAAAATTTTCTTTGTAAGGGCCTTGTCACGACCTAGGATTAGGCTACGAGGATTATTTCCTGTGTAAGCAACTCTTAAGAGCTCCAGATAACTTACGACGTTTTGGTCAAACAACGCTTCACCATCAAACTCTTCGAGAAGATTGAAAACTACATGGGGTTTAAATTCTTCAACTGCTTGTCTAATGGGTATGAGATCTGAGTAGACACCAAGAGTTTTTACATCATGGCCAATTTCATGGAGTGTCTCTATAACATTTAGTTCAGTTAGCCAGATTGGATCAGCTTTCTTTTCTTTTAGAATAACTTTTAGTTGCTCACTAGCATCTTCAGGTGGCACCAAGTCCACGTGCATGAGTACTAAAACTCGTAATTGTCGCATAAAGATCTCACATTAAAACTTTGTGGTTCCCTTTATTTATATACGATTTTGCACTCTTGGACAAAGTTTGAAGAATCTCTTTTTCTGACTTTGAGAAATAGAGGTCATTTTTTTTAGTTGTGAGCATGAGATCTGATAAAAAGGTATTTATCTTATATTGTGGAACTTTTAACTGCATTCCAAGCTCTCTTTTAAGGAGGCTTCGTTGTGCTCTTAAAAATGCATAAGCGGGTATTCTTTTTCTACTACTAATAACTGGACCAAGTTCTTTTTGAAGAAACTTTTCTTTCTTAATTCTGCTCTTGGCTCGAGCTTTAAAGAACTCTCTAAGAGTTCTTGTATCTTTATTCCAGCAATCAATCTCTCTTTGATTGATATTCTTTTGAGAAGTGAATCGCAAGTCTTTCATTACTTGATTGAGATAATTTAGCTTAGCTAAAGCTCCCCAGCCTTGGTATTTTTCTTTCCAATTAGACTTTGGAGTTAACCAAAGAGCAAAGGTCTCTGCCCAATCTTCATCAGGGTGGGCCTGAGCATAGTGACCAGATAGGTGGCGAACATATTTTTTTGAGTACGGATTTATCTCATAGTTATCAGGATAAGGAGTCGATGTCTTACCAAAGATACTTTGTCTTTTCTTAAGAGCTCTTAAGCGAAAAGCGTTATCAATTGCGTGGCCAGTTTCATGTCTTATGAGCTTCATGGCCCAATTAGCATTACATCCTTCAACGTATCCCTTCGCTTCTCTTTCTAGCTTAATAAGTTTTGGATGTAAGATAAAAAATGGAATGGCGAAGCCTGCTTGTCCATCTGGACTAAACCAATCATCAGATATCCAAACATGTGGCCTAAAATGAAGGCCCTTACTTTTTAGCTCTCGGTAGAGGTCTTTTATGAGAGGGGAGATCCAACTTTTTTTTAAGTTCAGCTGAAGATCACAAATTCTTAAATCAAGAATTTCTTCTTGGGATAGCTGATCTAGAAAATGGGGTTGTCTCGGTTTCTTAAACATAAGCTAAGATAGCATTAAACTAAAATGGCCTCAATAGGGAGGCCATTATTAGGTATATTTTTTATATCAATTTTTATGAATTTTTCATGGCCACGAGAGTAAGAATTGTTGCCAGTGCAACCGTTTCTCCAGTCTCATCTGAGACATCAACTTGCCATCTGACTACGCC
>JAONMX010000094.1 GCA_028378565.1 Bacteriovoracaceae bacterium | reverse complement strand
TTTTTCTTAATACAAACTCAACTCTTCTATTCTCAATTGGATTTGCAGATGGTCGATTTCCTTTAATCATATTTGGCCTTGTATCGCCATAACTTATAGGAGTTACTTTTTCTGGTCTTACACCTCTAGTGATTAAGCTCTTCGCTACTTCAAGTGACCTTCTAGCAGAAAGCTCATAAGAATCAAGCTTACCATCTAAACTTCTCTCTCCACGACTTGAGTGTCCCATCACAAAGATAACCCAGTCCTCATTGCTCAGAAGCTTAACCAGTCTCGAATAGACCTCTATCGAAATATCTCTTGGGACAACATCCCCTTCTTTAAAATAAATTGTATCCTTAACAACAACTTTTATACCTTCTGGCATCTCATAGACGTCAACATTATCAGAAAGGTCATATTTATTAAGATCATCTCTCATATCAGAAAGCTCTTCATCAGACTCTCTGTTAATTTCATGCTTGTCTAGAATCCCTTCCATTGTTAAAAAGTCAATTGGAAAAGGCCTCACAGGCTCCTGAGATTCAAGCATGGTTGGACTATTGTCTGGAGATTTACCCTTTTGAATAACTTCACCTTGCTTAAGAACGTTACCGCCAAAAGCATTTCGAATACTTCCAAGTGCTGCTTCATACTTAGCACTTTCTGTTTTTGCAAAAGACAGAAGAAGAACAAAGAATGTTAGCAGAAGTGTAACAAGATCGGAGAATGTTGCCATCCAACCCGGGAGTCCTGGAACACATACTGGACATTTCTGAGGAGCTGCTGGAGCATCATCGCCGCCACCGCCACCTGCTTCTGCATTTTCATCGGCCATAATCTAATCCTTGATTATTATTCTTCTCCGCCAGCATCATCTACTTCTCTTTCTGCTGGTGGTAAAAAGCTATTTAGTTTTTCTTTAATAAGCCTTGGATTTTCACCGGCAACAATTCCAAGAGTTCCGGCAATAATAATCGACATTTTTTGTGCTTCCATTGATGAACGGTAAGCAAGCTTATTCTTAATAGGGTTACAAAAGATATTGGCAATACAAGCACCATAAAAAGTTGTTAAAAGGGCAACGGCCATAGCCGGACCAATGGCGGCCTGATCAGAGAGGTTCCCGAGCATGATAACAAGACCAATAAGAGTCCCAATCATTCCAAATGCTGGACCATCATCGGCCATCCCACTAAAAACGTCTGCACCAATTTTATGTCTCTCTTCAAGAGCATCAATTTCTAATTGTAAAATAGCACTGATAACTTCAGGAGGTCTGTTGTCAGCCGCAAGAGTCATGGCCTTCTTCATGAATTGATCATCAATAGGCTGCTTCTCGAGAGCAAAAACCGACTCTCTTCTTGCTGTCTCTGCAAGCTTTCCAATTTCTTCAATCGTATCTTTAGGATTCGCTGGAGTGAAGAAGACTGACTTCATAGCAATTGCTGCTACTTTCGTGACAATCTCCATCGGCCATTTTGTAAATGTAACTCCGATAACTCCGAGTCCAACAACAATTACGGAAGGTATATCAATGAAGGCCATTAAGTCCCCCCCTGCTAAAATCGATCCGATAACTGCTCCAATACACAGAACAATACCTATGACTGTGGCGATATCCATACTTCATCCTTGATAGAATAATTTATTACTTATCCTGATATCGGTAAGTTAAAAAAGAAACTTGAATGTAGAGTGAATTAAGTAGTTGTAATTGGGCAAAAAGTGCCATGTACCCGACAAGTAATGACAGGTACAAAGCCTATTAATACTACTGATTATTAAAGATTAAGTGAAAGAGCGGAAGGTTACCGTTACGTCTAAAGCTTTCTCTAAACTTCTTAGGAGAACTTTTTGCTTTCAAATACCTTTTCCAAAGTTTACGGTCTTTCTCTCTATAGTTTTCTAAAACCTGATGCATTTCTTTTCGGGTCAGATATCTTCCTTTCTTTTTGAAATGCTTTTCATTCTCTTTCATTAAATGATCAAGCAATGGTTGACCTACTGTCTGCAATGTAACAACTGTACCAATATATTCTTGTGGCATATGAGTTGGGAATTCATGTTCTAAAATTTTTCCAAATACTGGCCACTTACGAACATGGTAAGTCACACTTTCATGGATTGTTGCAATAGCAGAATTCTTTAATTCATAACCTTCTATTTCCATCCACTCATAGAGTTTATGAAGAATTTCATCCTTAACAAGATTTTCCATGATTCGACTATAATCTCTCCACTCCACAACGGTCTCAACTGTGGGATCATACTCAAGATCCCCTGGATGAAGAGCTTGCTGAGATTCAATACCAAGCTTTTTTGCAAAGTTAGACTTTTTTAATTCAATTTCTGTCGGGTACATTGGGAACATGACTTGTCCGTCACTCGCTTTATCCAAAAGCAATCGTTAAAAGTTCAGAACAAAAGATATATTCTTCTTCATCAAAATTCATCCAAAAGTCATATGGAATATTAACCCCTGAATCTGATGCCTTCTTTACAAGATCATAACCATACTTGCCTGCTCGATCACTCAACGCCTCATCTTTAAATCTCATTACAAGAGTTCTAACATTTCGGTCGTTATTATTCATCACTGACAATGGCCTTACTGTCGCTCCAATTTCAAGATGAGCTTCAGCGGCAAAGAACTGGTTATCTCTTTCATGATCCTTATAAATAATTCCTTGATGAGAAAAATGAGTATCTTGAACGCCAATTTTAGCGAGAGAACCACTAAAGAAAAAGTTTCCTTTCGTAATGAGAATATCTCCAGATTTTAAATCTCTTTCCCACTCAAAACTTTTTTCTACAGAACTTGCTATCGTATTAGGATAAACTCCTGCAAATGTGGGCTCCTGCAAATGTGGGCTCCTCAACTTTGTTCATCTTCTGTCTGGTGTGAAAAACATGTGAGCCGAGATAATCCTCTGCATATCTTAGTTCATAATTAAGAGTTTTAATTTGTTTGATACAACTTTCGCCATTAAATCCCTTTTCACTGTGAAAGGACTTAAATTTTGAAAGAAGCTTCTGTCTTGTTTTCCAAATATCTTGAATTAGTTCTGGATTCTTTTTTACTTTAGAAACTTCATTGATTCCCAAATGCTCTACTTTAATTCTTCTTATTGGAAGCTCTAAGGCCTCACCACAATTATATGAAAAAACCTCTTCATCTATGTAGCGCTCGAGATACTTAACCTTGTCGAACATATCTCCTCTCATCTGGAAAATATCAGCAATATCTTTCAAAGAAGATGGACTTCGCGATACTTCACTTTGAAAAGTTAGAGGAATAGTCAGTACAAAGGACAATGCCAGTACCATAAATGGTGTCTTATATTTTAGCTCTCTCATATGCTTTAAAATGCAAATATTTAGCCAAATTACTAATGAGATTTCAGCTAGTTACAATACGGAACTAGGCATCGTTTTAGGATAATGTATAAATATTAATCATTTTATGGCCAGAAAAACGAAGGCCCAGCTAAAAGCCGGGCCATACGTCTAATCCAAGCTCAGGAGCCCTACTGACAATCGAGCCCGATATGTTGAAATAAAATTTTAATCTTTAAGAAACATTTCCTTATTGCTTTCAAGATAAGTAATCATCTTTGATCTAAGATCATCAATGCTAATACTTTCTCCATCAACTAGAAGCTCTTTCTTAATAAAATCTACAGGGAAACCAGTTAGTTCAGATAAATTCTCAACAGGTACGTTCTCTCTAGTATTTTCCGTTTTTGCATCCATTACAAACACTCCCTTGTCTGTTTTGGCCTAACTTCTTTTCTAAGTGGTGTGGACACTTTTAGAACAGAAGGCTTTCCATGGCCTAAAGTCACAAATAAAATTTTACGCGACTCAAAAATGATATCTAGCATCTTAAATACATGTCAACTTGAGAGTGGCAAAACAGGGTGAATGTAAGTTTTTATTAGATACTTAAAGCACTGATATCTTTAGTTTTTTTGTTTAGTGGAGGACGAGACTCAGGATTAAAGAGGCCAGTAAAGCTCTGTACTTTTGAAAGCATTTCTTCATATTCACCTTCAACACTACTCTTTACTGTTATTCCTCCACCTGCATGATAGGTGAGTTTCTTAGTTGTAACATCAATCATGGCACTTCGAATATTAATGGAGGCACTTCTTACTCCGCCGTAGTTTAAAAAAGTTGATCCACAATAAAATTGTCGTGATGAGTGTTCTATTGAATTTAAAATCTTCATCACTCTTTTCTTGGGTGCACCAGTTATACTTCCGCCAGGAAACAAACTACT
>JAONMX010000093.1 GCA_028378565.1 Bacteriovoracaceae bacterium | reverse complement strand
ATAACTCGCTCCTTGGTTTTTATCATAAAGTGCTTTGGAGTTTTAAAATCAATCAAGCTAAGAAGAGGCCCCATAAAAAAGATAGAGACAATCCATGCCATAAAACAACCAAAACCAGCTAAGATTCCTAATTGCCGAATTGGCATTAGCTCAGTCATAGTAAGACCTAAGAATCCTATCATCGTGGAAACAGAAGTCATCAGTGTTGGAATAAAGTTTTTGTGAATACTATCATAAGCCGCTTTTTTATTATCAATTCCTTCACCCTTAAATTGAAAATAAGTCACCAGAATATGTACACTATCTGCAATGGATATACTTATCAAAATGGCAGGTAATATAGAGAGTATATTATTGAAGTAAAACCCTATATAGAAACAAAGACCGAGGGACATTCCTACCGTAAACATCGTTATAACGAGAGGGAGTGACATAATGGCAAAACTTCTAAAAATAAAAAGTAGATAAACAACGATTAACAGAAATAGAAAAGGTAAAATTTTAGCACCATCATTATTGGCTACTTCACGAAAAGCATCATTGACAGCAGCTTCACCCACTACATGAAATTCAAGTTCGTCGTCTTTATACTTTTCCAATATCTCTCTTATTTTTGTGATAATCACTTCATAATTGGGAGAATCATTAACTGTTGTGACAAGCCTTGCAAATAACATCGCTGATTTTCCGTCTTTACTTACGAGATAGCCTGGCATGACCTCATGTTTAAGAGCGATTTCCTTTTTCTGATTTGCTTCCACTATACTTAACTTATCTGAATCAATAAAAGGTTCAATAATAATATCGTCATCTTCTGCATAGCTATAATTATAATTAGCTAAAGTCTCAACTCTTAAGACTTGAGGAATCTGCCACAGCTCTTCTGTTAAATTATAAATGAGTGATAATGACTTCGGATTAAAAAGACCATCTTCATTTTTAAGTGCAACAATGAGACTTTCGTCATTACCAAATTTTTTCTCAAACTCATCAAGTCTTTGTATAAGGGGGTCGGAATCTCTAAACCAGATTCTTACATCATATTTTTCTTGAAAACTTCCAAGACCTGGAAGAAATGCAAAGATAATAATAAAACTTAAGAGTAATGAAAGCTTTGGCTTCATGGTAACAAAGTCAACAAAGCGTGATACGATTCCCGGCTTAGGTTCATAGGCCATGTGTTCTCTCCTGAACTAGAAAAATCTACTTAATGTAAAATTAATAGAATTATCGTTATCTAAAACTTCTAATCCTTTTGCTATTGATTCCTTTTGAGGAGCATCATAAACTCTAATACCTGTTTTAATTTTCCAAGTATCAGTTAATCTCTGTGAGTATGAAAAATTATAGAATCTTTCATTATCTCTTTCCATATCACTAACAAGAGAAAGAAAAATTTCTTTCCCCATAACATCATTAAAAACATGCCTAATGGCAAAAAGAAAATCTCTTTGAAAAACTGAAAGCTCAGCTCTTTCTTCTTTGTCCACTCCAAAAATACTTGTGGCCTCAGCAATAAAAGTCGTATCGAATCCACCTTCCCAGTTAAAAGTATATTCACTACTAATGGCAGCTTCAGTATGATCACTAGGGTTTCTTAACCCATTAAAAGTAAGAATCGGAGTTTTTCCTTGATAAGCTCGATGAGCACCCTCAAACTTAATTAAGATAGACTCAAAACTTTTTTGAAAAGTTCCCCCTAATTGAAAAACTTTAAAATAGTAAGGAGTTGGTGAAGAAGTGAACTTCGAAGAGTTATTAGGTAGAACATTACCCGCAAGCACAAAGTAGTCTTTTGTACCAATGAGTGGTTTGTTACGATCCACATGATAAAGAGCATGGAGAGAAAAGTCAGTTCCTTCATGAGTCTGAGCAAGTCTGACTCCAAATTGTGGAATCCAATTTGATCCTTCAATATTTCCACTATCAATAACTTCTGGGTCATCCGGAACAATACTGGCACCTAAACGTGACTTAGAAGAAGGATAGATAGGTTCTTCAAATCGAGGAAAATAATAGAAACTAATTGTCCCATCATCTAATAAAAAATCAAACTCTGCTGTTAACTCACCTTTTTTCTCTAATCGCTCAAGGTCACTATCAAGGTTACGGCTATTGATAACATCAGCAGGATGAAAGGCTTCAGTAGCTGTCCAGTTAAATAACTTGTAACCAAAAAGAACGCTATATTGTTCATTCTCACCTAAATACCAACTCGCGTTTAAATCTTCGACAACAAATAAATCTCTACCGTTGTCCTTTTTATCTACACGAGCAAATGCTCTTAGAGAGTGATTTGATACACCTTCTTTATATGAGGCTTCTACTCGTGAGAACATTCCGTAGCCAATGTCTTGGGTTCTGTCAGAGCCATCGTTATCAAAGAACCGAGACTCAAAAGCTACTTCCCCCTGACCGGTAACCTCAGCACTAACAAATCTAGAAATAAGTAAAGTAATGAAAAGGAACTTCATTACTTAAGCGACCTTTTTGTAAAGTTTCTACTTTTTTGGGAGACTCCAATTTTACGATTCTTCCATTCAAAGATTGACTCTTTCTTAGTTTGTTTATTCTTCATATGAATTTTAGAGGCCCTAAAAAGAGTTTTTCCTTTCACTGTGTATTTCTTATAACCTGAGAACTCAGCTTTCTTTAACAATTCGTTTTTTCTATCATAGTACTCAATAGATAATGGGTTCATATATTTTTTTGAAATAACTACAATTTGTTTTGTATAACCACTCTTAGTTTTTGGCTTTCGCTCTAAAACCCAAGAGTCTAGACCGTTAACTTTTTTTTCTGTTAATAATTTATAAGTGAACTTTTCTCTTTCCTGACTACCCAAGTCTTCAAAAGAAAACTCACTACCCATAAAAGAAGAAGACTTAGAACTACTATTAATTCTCTTAACTCTTTTTAATGAAGGTAAATATAACCATTGATCATCATCCTTTTCTTTATGTGACCAAGTAAGCATTTTAGTCCCCTTAACATCTCTTGGATTTAAAAAGGTACTAATGGACTTGTCTCCATCCTTCTTCACTTCCATGATATTACCTTTCATGAGCCTTTCAACTCTTGAACCATGAGCATCGATAAGAATCATTTCCATGTCAGACTCTTCACCAATGTAACCATTGTTTGCATTTTCCATTTTTTTGGCGATTTCATCACCTTTTTGCTCAGGGGTCTTAGCACTAACGCTAATAAAAAGAGATCCTAACAAAGCAATGATAAGTGGGCATATTTTCACGTTTAACTCCATTTTTTATGAACATGAATATGATAGAATTTCATTCTCTTTATGACTAGCTTGTTGACTAATTTTCAATAGTTTTATAGTCTTCATGCAACGTGTAAAGGATGTAAATAGATGAGTGTTTTTGTCAACAGAGTAATTAATTTAAAAAAAATAAAGGCCCTAGGATTTGATATGGACTACACCATTGTCCGCTATAACTCCCAGGCCTTCGAAGAGTTAACCCACCAAACAACAATCAAGAAACTTGTTGAACTCAAAGGATACCCTCAAGAGGTTCTAAACTTTAAGTTTGATTACCAAAGATCGCTACAAGGTCTCGTTATAGATAAAAAAAGAGGAAACCTTCTTAAGATAAGTCGTTTTGGAAAAGTAAAATTTGCTTACTATGGTCTTGAGCCTCTTGGTTTTGACAAAATGACCAATACCTATCGCAACAGGGTCATTGATTTAAGTATTAACCAATTTCTTTCATTAGATACTGCTTTTAGTATTTCTAATGGAGTTCTCTTTGGACAATTAGTAGAACTTAAAAAGAAAAATACCTCTCTCCCCGACTACGAAACCTTAGCTGATGACATAAAAGAAATGATTGATGTAGCACACAGTGATGGGAGCCTCAAAGATCAAGTGAAAAAAAATATTAAGAAATTTATCATTCAGGACCCAAACATTGCTCCCCTTCTTGAAAACTACAAAAGACATGGCAAGAAACTTCTTGTCATCACCAATAGTGATTACACCTATTCTAAACTATTATTAGATTATGCAATAAACCCATTTCTAAAAGAACATAAACACTGGTCAGAACTTTTTGATATAACAATAACACTCTCAAAGAAACCAAGTTTCTTTACTCATAAGAGTGGCTTTCTTGCTATCAATCCAAAAGATGGAACGATGACGAATCATGAAGGTCCTGTTACAAATGGAATCTATCAAGGTGGATTTGCCGGACAACTTCAAGAGGACCTCGGACTTGAAGGTGATGAAATATTATACTTAGGTGATCATATTTACGGTGATGTTGTTTCTTTAAAGAAAACATTTAATTGGAGAACTGCCTTAGTACTAGATCCTTTGGCGGAT
>JAONMX010000092.1 GCA_028378565.1 Bacteriovoracaceae bacterium | reverse complement strand
TAGTGGTTGTGGAGAATCAATTTCTCAAACAACAAATCAGCTTGCTCGAAGTTTTCCTAATGCGGGGACTTTTACTTTGCAAGTAGAAGTCATTGATTCAAAGGGAAATACCTCAGTAAGCTCAAAGAGTTTAACAGTCAAAGATATTGTGCCTCCAAGTATAAATCTTGCGGTTTCAAGTACTGAAATCTTTCAAGGTGAGAGTGTAGAGTTTAATTTATCTGGCTCAACAAAGGGAACCTTTCCAATTACATTTTATGAACTTGTAGTAGAGGGCAACACTCTTTCCCAAAACACACCGGTGTTTAACTATACTTTTCAAAATATTGGAGACATCAATGTTGTCTACAAAGTTAAAGATGAAAGAGGATTAGAAGCAAGTGATAATATAAATATTCGAGTAAAAGAAATTATTCCTGCAAATCAAGCACCGGTTGCCAGTTTTACTATGTCAGAGGCGGAGATCACAGTTGGAGACACGGTTAACTTTGACGCTTCAGCTTCGAGTGATGATAAGGGAATTGTGGAGTATGCATGGAGCTTCGGCGCAAGTGCAACGAAAGATGTATTTACCCCACAGACTAGTTATACTTTCATGCAGGCCGGAACATTTGAAGTAACGTTAAATGTTTTTGACGTTGAAGACTTACAGTCTGCGCCTGTTACTAAAACAATTATTGTCAATGAAGACACTTCACCTGAAGCTAATCCAATCGCTTATTTTAAATTTGATCGTGCTGCAGAACTTAATGATTTTGGAGATGAAGAAACATTTATCTTACTTGGTTTTTTCGGTGAAGCAGGAAGTTCTCCAATTGCTTCAGCAGAATATGAAATTTTACAAACGGGACAAAAATTTACTCCAAGAGATTTCTATGTAGGTACTCGTACTGAAATTGAGGGTCTTCCTTTTGGAATTTATGATATTAAACTAACGGTAACAGATCAAAATGGTAAGTCAGATTCTATAACACATAATGTAGTTTTAAATGGGGATGATCAAGACCCAATTCTTAGTTTCGAGTTAAAGCAGGCAGCTTCAAATACAGCTTTTATTAATTTATTAAAGTCTTTTGATCCTGCTGATTTCTATTTTGAGTTTGAAGTTAATTGGGGTGATGGACATATTGATAACTTCTCGGATCAGTTTAGCGAGCTTCATACTTATGCCATTGCAGGTACATATGATGTAACAGTAACGTCAACTTCTCCTGATGCAGGGACTTCAACAGTTTTAACTAAGCAAATTACTGTTTCGAATGAATCAACGCAGCCTCTTTATCCAATTGCGAACTATGTTAAGTGGCAAGAGGACTTTGCTGGTCATGTACGTTTCTATCAAGAAATTTCAGCGTCACCTAATGGTGAAATTATAAGTAGTCACTGGGACTTTGGTGATGGAAGTGAAGGTTTTGGAAATGAAGTCGCACATTTTTATGAACCAGGTGTTTATCTAGTTAAGCTGACGGTGACTGATCAGATGGGAATGAGAGATTCTCAAACCCAAAGAGTTGTTATTACAGAACCGGGACCACCAACACTTGTGGGTGGAGAATGTTGGAGTGAGGATCTATTTGGAACTTGTTTTGCGATTGCCCTTGATGATTTTGAACAGCTAAGCACTGTGAGTATAAATTGGGGTGATGGGAGTGTTGATAATTTTGATGCCGGTGATTCGACCAAATGGTTGGAAGTAGAAGAAGGTCATCTTTATGAAGCAGAGGGGAATTATGATGTTGTTGTAACGGCCAACACTTTACGAGGTGAGTCCGTAGTTTTTGAAACAACGATAAACACATCTGGAGGTGGAGGAGCACAAGCACCAATTGCAGACTTCTATTGTTATCAAAATGAATTAGTTGTGGAATGTTTTAATAATTCTTTTGATCCTGATGGTTTTATTACGAGTGCTTCATTAAATATGGGTGATGGTACAAGCTATGATGCCATGTCTGGTTATGTGGTTCATGAATACCAAGATGCTGGTGAATATACGATTACACTCAATGTCGAAGATAATGACTTTCTAACTTCTCAAAGTAGTATCAATGTGAATGTGATAGGCGGAGTTAATCAAGTTCCGATCGCATCACTTTTTTGTCGTTCAACAATTGTGAATCAACTTGATTGTGAGATTGATGGAGTTGATGATGATGGAATTATTGTCAGTAAAGCTTTAAGTTTTGATGACGGTGAAGAAGTATCTTTTGGAGCTGGGCCTTCAACATATTCAAAAACCTTCGCAACTGGTGGTGATCATGAAGTGACATTAAGGGTTACTGATAATGAAGGAGCTGTGGGTGAGTCTACGCAAACTTATTTTGTTAAAGAAAACCAGGCCCCAGTGGTAACGTTTAGTTGTTTTAGTGGTTCTCCAAATCAGATTAGCTGTAATTCAGCATCTACTGATGATACAGGAATTGTTACAACTATTTTTGACATGGGTGATGGTACAACGATTGAAGGAACTGATATTACTCATGCCTACGCAGAAGGTGGAGAAAAGTCTATTAAGCTTACTGTTGTGGACAATTATGGACTTAACAGTGAGCAAGTACAATTGGTAAGTGTTATAATTGATCAAAAACCAGAGATTTCTAGCTTCTTATGCTCTTCTACAAATGAAAATATAACATGTAGTTTCACTCTTAGTGATGATATCGATAGTTCCTTAAAAATTAGGTCTTTTGTAGATGGAGTTGAGTACTCTTATGAGAGTCTTTCTGTTGGGTCTCAGGAAGTAGTTTTTTCTGGTTCATATAATGGTGATACAGTAATAAGGCTAGAGGTCGAAGATAGTTACTTGAATAAAATCACCTATGAAGAAGTCATAAGTGTCAATTTGATTCCTGTAGGGGAATTTACATGTGGACAAGAGGAAAATACTCTTTTTTACTGTGATGCTACACAGGTTCTAGATTCTGATGGAGAAATTGTTGATTACAAATGGGAAATGACAGGGCTTGACTTAATTGATCAAAAGCAAAGTATACTTTCAATGATATTACCAAACTTTGGAAACTATGTTGTTAAGCTGACGGTAACTGATAATGATGGTGGCGTTTATACAACATCAAAAGAAGTGACAGTTTATGATAGAACTCGTTTACCAGTATCACAATTTGTGACAGTCAGAAAAGATTTAAATACTATTAACGCTAATGCAAATCTAGTTAAAGAATTACTGTTAGAATTAATCGAAATTTTATAGGAAATATAGGTATAAATGATGATAGTACTTTAGAGTTCCCATGTGACTATCTTCACCAAAACAAAAAAAACATATTATTTATAGAGAACTCAAGTATTAATCAGGATAGCTATGTCGATATAAACTTCCAAGCTATCAATATCTACTCGGAGTCAAATGTTAATACTCTTGAAAGAAAGTTTCTTCAATATACTAAAGGAGGAATGTTCAAATTCGCAAAACTTATTTTTGACTAATAAGAAATTGAACAACGTAAATTAGTTTATCATAATGCAGAATACTTATCTTTTTCTTCTTGGCATTGCCACTTTTAATACCTGATCAAACTCAGCGACAGGAAAGAACTTCATTCCTCTCTTATGTCTATCCGGTACCTCTTTAAGGTCTTTTTCATTATCGATTGGCAAAATTATATTTGTTATCTCTGCTCGTTTTGCTGCGAGAACCTTCTCTTTGATTCCTCCAACTGGTAAAACTTTTCCAGTTAAAGATAGTGTCCCTTCGGCTAGCCTGCGTGAGTTAGCCATTCAAAAATGAGATCATCGTCTCGCCCTCAGTTTAACCAAAATTTAAAGGAGACAGAGATGAACAGTTACTCAATTAAAGATTTTCGTGAACGACTTGACCACTGGAGAGAAGAGACTCCTGAGCATAGAAGTATAGTTGTACCTGACTCGATGATCGAAGAACTTTTGAAATTAATCTCCATGTCATCAAGATCTTATGTTGCAAAAAGACTTAAAATTGACTCAGTTCTCTTAGCTCAAAACGTTAAATCATTTGAGTTAAAAAACGAAGAAACTATGGCGTTTGTCGAAATATCACCGGCACTGACTAAAAGTATTGATCAGCAACAATCTACATCAATGGCCTCTGTTGAATATATATCAAGTACTGGAACTAGAATTAATTTTCATTTACCAGAGCTAAGTGTCTCCACAATATCTAGTATACTTAAGGATAGAGCCTCATGATCACACTTAAAGAAAATCAAAAAGTATTTATTGCTGTTGAGCCTGTCGACTTCAGACAAGGAATTGACAGGTTAAAGCAGTACTGCAAATCAACAATTAAAAGAGATCCACAATCTGGTGCACTGTTTATTTTTAAAAACAAAAGAAACTTTTCAATTAAAATTCTTGTTTATGATGGTGAGGCATTTTGGCTTTGCATGAGACGACTATCTAAAGGCAAAATACCTTGGTAGCCAGTAAAAGGAAGAAGCTATCGAAGTAT
>JAONMX010000091.1 GCA_028378565.1 Bacteriovoracaceae bacterium | reverse complement strand
AACTTCAGTTGAAGTTGAAATAATAGGGCGTCCATACTTAGAGTTATTCACATCATCCAAATCTCTTGGATAATTTCTCATATCAATCAGAACTTTCTCTTCCTTTTCTACAATTGATATGATACCTGTCATCTCTAAATCTGGTTTTACTTCACCATTAAAAAACTCAACGCTATCTTCTGATAGAATTCTTGCAAGAGGTGCATCAACAATAACGTTACCATCTAGCTTAATAAATCCTGAAAGTTCTGCTGCATTACAAATTGCAGAGTTCTTACTAATAAAGGAGCGTGAATCAATACTTTCACTCAGATCTTTTCTAATTACTCCGCTTCCATTAGGAAAATTTACAAGTGATGCATTTGCCGGAAGATCTTTACAGAATTGATCTGCATTAAAGCTTGTCGTAAATCTTAGCTCCGCTAAACTATTACTGTCGGTCTTCTTCTCACCATTAGCGGGCTCTGTCGATTCAAACTTAGTAGTAATATGCCCAATATTTGATCTATCTTTATCAGTAAAAGTCACAAATAAGTTAAACTGATCGTCTGTAACATGAAAGGTTAAGAGATTCGTTCCAAAGTTAAACTTATCCTCATCAAAATTAACTATTCTTCCTTCAGCTAACCGACTTATTTTAGCATCAGTTTCGTTTAATCTCTTAGTATATCTAACACTCTCAGGTGGAGTTATCGATGGATTACTTAATAGCTCAATTGCCTCTTCTAATTGTACCTTAACTCCATTCTCAGTAAGACTACTTTGTACACGAAAGATTCCATTCACAATACTTCTTGCAATATTTGTTTTCTCAGCTGATGGTAATTCTCTAATAGCTCCATTCTTATCAATAAAGTCTAGTGCTTTTGCTTCGGTATTGAAGCTTTCAAAATTAAAAGCATCTCGTATATCAAAACGACTAGTATCATATAGAGTTAACCCCAGCTTATACTCTCTAAATGTATTACCTAGTGCAGATTCATTACAACTTGAATCAGATTCAAGCTTAGCAGCAACAAAATTATAATTTCCAGCGAGAAAGCTTGGATTAAAGTCATAAGCAACCCCAGAGCTATAGGTTGTTATGCCATCATCATTCTTAGGAACATTATCAAATGACAATTCAATATCACTACTTGAGCAATTAATCGGATACATAACATTTCCAGAGCAACTAATTAAATCTCTTTTATGATCTCCGATTGCGATTACATTTGATATCATTTGTGCAATTGGTGTAAATACGGCAAAAGCAATCATCGCTTTCTTTCCAACAGCAGCCGAAGCTAATATCGTTGTCCTTATCACATCACCTGCAAAACCTTCTGGCCTATCACTAATGAAACCTATATAAGAAAGTATCTTTCTATAATTCTTATTGTCTTTAATATCCTTAAAGCACTTATCCGCCTTATCTTCTAATTCCTTATGAGTAACTGCATAGGACTTTTCTACAAAGAGATTCATAAGACTATCGAAAATATTATTTCTAATATTTCTTTTTACGATTAATGAATCATTTAGTGTTCGAACCTCTTTTTGTAAGAATAATGATCCCCACTGCAATAATTCAATATCATTCTCTGCTTGTAGTGAACTAACGACTGAATCAATTAAGTCATTAACAGAGTTTTCATACCCATCAAAATCAATATTATTCTTAGTCGCTTCTTTAATTCTTGCTGCAATAATCCCCTTCGTTCTTGCTATTTCTTCAACTGGATTAGCTGATAGTGTATAAGAAATTGTCTTTAGAGTTTGAGAGAATGAATGACCATCTAAAGTTAAATCAAATTGAATTTCCTCTCCAGATGTTGCGATAGGAAAAACAAACGATAAATCATCTAAACCATTCTTTAAGATTCTAGTAGTACCACTATTAATAAGAAGTGACCCAGTAGTTTCTGGAATTAAGTTATCAAATGAAATTAATACATTATCCATTGGATAGTATTCTTGATTGAAATTAGCAGAAATAATTGGTTTTTCAATATTAATATCTAAACTCTTAGTGGCCTGATTACCTTGAGCATTTGTTACAACTAATGAAATGGCTTTATCACCGACTTCACTATAACGATAAGTCGCAGCTGAAGTATCGACCGTTTGGCCATCAATTGTCCATTGATAAGTATTTCCCTCGTTATTATCAATTCCAATAAGGGCAACATCGAAATCAACAAGTAAACTTGCTCTACCAAATGGCTGATTCCATGTAATCTCAAAATCAGGATAGAGATTAATCTCTTCGGCACCAATAATTCTACTTGAAGCTGATTTCGCTCCAAAACGATCTCCTACTTCAACAAATACCTCTTTTCCAGATAGACCTGCTGAAGGAAGTGAGAATATACCATTAAGAGAAGTATATTCTTCGCCATCAACTGTAAGTTTCCAGCTTCTTACAAATTTTCCATCACTAAGAGATCCTGTTGCATCAATAGTTGCAAAGTTATTCTCTTCAAAATTAACGCTAAATTGTGAATTTGGTGCTTGATAGGCAAGAGAATAATCAATACTCTTCGAATTTGAAGTAAGAACATTACTTAACTCTAGGTTAATATTTAAATTTGTATCCTCATCATATTCTAGAGTGATAATTTCCTTATCGCTAAAGGCAACCTCTCCATTAACTGTCCACTTAATTGAAGTTGCAACACCTGAACTACTCTGAGAATGACAAGAAAGAGTTAATGTATCAATTTCCGAACAGATAATTTCAGCCACAAGAATATCGTTAACATCATCAGATAGAAAATAAGATTCGCTTGCTTGCTCACTTGCATCCTCATTATCAGTCACTCTTAAAGTAACTTCAAAATTTCCTTTTTGTGCTGCTGTATAATTTAAATTTTCTGTACTAGATTGAACTTCTCCATTTACGCTCCATTCTCTGACCACAATATCTCCATCAAAGTCAATTGATGAATCGATACAATTTAAATTAAGACCATCCTGCGTACAGTTAAAAGCTACTTGTGGTACTTGATTAATATTTCCAAAGACTGAGACATTTTGTGTCGCCGCCCCTGTTTGAAGATCATTATCTGTCACAGTTAGAGTAATTGTGTACTCACCTGGGTCTTGATATTCGTGTTGCCAAAATGACTGAATATCAGAATAAACTGTCCCGTCTCCCATATTGGCTTCAACACTTGTAATAAATCCATCATTATCAAATGAATTATCACTACAGCTAACCACTAGCTCATCTTGAGAACAGAAGAAGTCTGCAAAAGGAGCTTGGGGACCAGTCGATCCACCAACTTCTACGCTTGTGCTAAAGAAGACATCATCACCTCTAAGAGTGAAGGCACCGATAATAACTTCATATGTTCCGTCCGCTGCGTATTCATATTCACGCTCAAATTCAAACCAATTTCCATTCTCTGCAGGGATCAAAGTCACATCACTTCCATCTCCCCAATCTAGCTCAACATCAGCAATCTCTCCCGTATCATCAAGAGCGATTGCATAACAGCGAACTCTTTTGCCAAATGCCTCACACTCAGCATTAACAATCAGTGGAGGACCAGCCTCTGTCACTACTACTCTTTGAGTTTGAGAGTCTCTCATTCCCGCAGTATCTGTTACAGTAAGAGTTACCAGATAAACACCTGGAGTGTAGAAGTGATTCACGCTTTTTCCACTTCCTTCGCTTCCGTCTCCGAAATTCCAATGATATGAGATAATATCTCCATTAGGAGTCACTGATCGATCATCATAAAATCTCACGTGCTTAGCGAAGTCTTCAAACCATCTGTCAAAGTTCGCACTTGGGTAAAGAGCTTGAGTATCTTCATTGTTAACACTCACACTATAAGTTTCAGTGGTCTGAGTTCCGATATTTGGAGAAAAAGAAGTCACACTCACATTATAAGTACCAATAGCGGCGTAAGTGTGAGTTGCTCCCATTTCACGAGAAAGATTTGTTGTATTTCCATCACCCCAGTCAATTTCAAATTCAAATTCATTATCAATTGGATCAAATGAACCTAGAAGATTAACAAACGCTGTTAGTGGAGCTGATTGAATAACCTGTGCTCTTAAATATGGAGATTGATCCTCTCCATTAAGGAGAATATTATGAGTAAAGCCTGCACTCTTTCCTCCCTCGTCCGTAACCGTAAGTCTTACGTCATAGATTCCCGCAGGAAGAGTTTCAATAATAGTATAAGTTGCAGGATAGAGATCTCTTGGAGTAAATGTCTGTCCCGCTTGAATGATCTCATATTCGGCAGAAGCAAGTGGAGTATCACCGGCTTCTCCTTGAAAGAGAAGAACGAGCTGCGTTTGAGCATTGTTGTTTTCATCGAAGTCCACAACACTTTCAAAAGTAAAGTATGCTTTTGGATCTCCTAAGTTGCCACTCTTCTCATTAACAGTAATTGTCTGAGTAGAACTTCCAATTAAACCCTCCGCATCCACTACAAAGAGAGTCACTTCATAAGTACCCGCTTGCATATA
>JAONMX010000090.1 GCA_028378565.1 Bacteriovoracaceae bacterium | reverse complement strand
GAGAAAAACTTCTTACTTTTCTCATAACATTCAAGACTATCCGTGCGGTAACAAAGGTGATCAATTGGAAAACTCCTCAAGTTCAGTGAACTTTCTGCTGCATTTGCTAAAATCTTTTTTAAAAAAATTTTGCCTTGCTCATAAATGTCAGCTTTATTCATTACTTAGTCCTTTTAAGAAGGAATCAATTTCTTTTCTAGAGCGAAGTCTAATGAAATTTATATGAGAAAACTCTTCTAGCTCCATCGCTTTTAAATATCTTTTCCTATTTTTCTTGTATGTTTTTAATAACCAAAGAATGATAGATTCTTTAGAGAACATCCGAGAAAATGATTCTTTGTTACCGGTATTTGGCCAAAGTTCTTCTTGAGAAATGGCCCTTTTTACAGATCGTGAGACATTTTGATAGATGGTTTTCCAAAATGGTAGGTCAATCCAAATAATAGTATCTGCCTTTGGCCAAGTTAAATGCCTAGTTCT
Source organism: Bacteriovoracaceae bacterium (assembly GCA_028378565.1). Taxonomy (GTDB): domain Bacteria; phylum Bdellovibrionota; class Bacteriovoracia; order Bacteriovoracales; family Bacteriovoracaceae; genus JAAEST01. Next base: position 4,030 of record JAONMX010000090.1, on the reverse strand, counting down.
AGAGTAATTACCATCAACTATCCAAGTGTCTCCTTGAGTCGCATTTTCTATTTTGGAGAAAAACTCTGGGTCATCACAATAGGTCCAGTTTTCTTTCCAAAAAAGCAGGTCAAGCTGAATATTTGGTATCCCTAATTGCAAAGAAAGCTTTTTAGCAAAAGTAGATTTCCCGCTTCCTGTAGTTCCCAAGATAATTATCTTTTTCATCATAAATAGTTTCTGTTTCTGAGTTGAGGCCATAGGTAATTTGCTGTAGTATGGGCAACTTCACATACTTATCATTAGGATTATAAAATGCCCATTCTAAGAATACAAAACTACATAAAAAGATCTGACTTTAAGATTGAAATACTCTCTGGTCTGACTGTCGCCCTTGCCTTAGTTCCAGAAGCTGTAGCTTTCTCATTTGTGGCCAATGTAGATCCTCTTGTGGGTTTGTACGCCGCTTTTATCGTTTGCTTGATCACCTCACTTTTTGGAGGTCGCCCTGGAATGATTTCTGGTGCAACAGGCGCTTTAGCCGTTGTGATGGTTACTCTTGTTAATCAGCACGGAGTTGAATATCTCTTTGCGACAGTTGTCTTAATGGGCCTTATTCAAATTACACTAGGTATTTTAAAAATGGGTAAGTTTATTCGTCTTGTTCCAGAACCGGTTATCCTAGGTTTTGTGAATGGACTTGCCATCGTCATTTTCATGGCCCAGTTATCACAATTTAAAGTCACTAATTCAGCAGGAGATCTTGAGTGGATTACAGGCAGCTCTCTTGCCATTATGCTGGCCTTGATTACGCTGACAATGCTCATCATTTATTTCTTACCAAAACTAACGAAAAAAATTCCATCATCACTAGTTGCGATTCTTGTGGTTTCTGGAATCGCGATCTTCTTTGAACTTCCAACGAAGACTGTAGGTGATCTGGCTTCTATAAAGGGTGGTTTTCCCATTTTTAGTATTCCGGAAGTCCCTTTTTCTCTCGAAACTTTTAAAATCATCCTACCTTATTCTTTGATTTTAGCGGGGATTGGATTGATTGAATCTCTTCTAACTCTTACCTTGGTTGATGAACTAACAGAGACCAGAGGAAGCGGAAATAAGGAATGTATTGCTCAAGGAACTGCAAATGTTGTTACTGGGTTCTTTGGCGGAATGGGTGGTTGTGCCATGATTGGGCAATCTATTATTAACGTTTCAAGTGGTGCTAGGGAGAGAATTTCAGGAGTGTTTGCTGCTATTTGCTTAATCAGCTTTATTCTTTTTGGTTCATCCCTGATTGAAATGATACCTGTTGCCGCTCTTGTTGGAGTTATGTTCATGGTTTGTATCGGAACTTTTGAATGGACCAGCTTACGAATCCTTCATAAAATTCCAAAGTCAGATGCCTTTGTTATTTTACTTGTAACAGTAGTGACCGTTTTCTTTGATTTGGCCATTGCGGTTATCGCTGGTGTAATTGCTTCTGCCCTTGTTTTCGCTTGGCAAAGTGCTACTCGAATTAGAGCGAGAAAGACTACAACTGAAGAAGGGCATAAGCTCTACGAGATTTGGGGACCATTATTCTTTGCTTCAACGGCTCTTTTTCAAGAGAAGTTTGATCCTGCAGGTGATCCTGAAAATGTAATTGTAGATTTTGCTGATTCAAAAATCGTCGATCACTCTGGTATTGAGGCACTTCAGAAGTTGAGCCATAGATACTCAAAAGTTGGAAAGCAAGTTCGATATCGTCACTTAAGTCCAGATTGTCGAAGACTTTTAGATAGAGCTGGTACTATGATTGAAGTAAATATTATTGAAGATCCACACTACGCTGTGGCCACTGACGCACTTGAGTAGATCTTTAACTTGTCGTTAGAATGTAGCTAATTGTGCATGGCGTGTATTGAAAATAATTGAATTAATGCATGTTGTAGCGTTAAGATGCCAAAATAATGATTCAAATGGGGAAGTACCGTGCAAATTAAGTCAGAAGTAAGTAAAGAACTAGAAATTATTAACATCGCAGAACATATCGATCAGGAAGTAACTCTGAAAGGTATTGTTTATAAAGTTCGTGCCTTGTCAGGGTTTGGATTTGTTCTATTACAAAATTGTGATTCATTAATTCAATTAGTATTTAGCGAAGATATTGCAAAATCAGGTATCAGGGAAAATGGAGCTCTTGAGATCAAGGGTAAAGTTGTCGCCGCTACTATTAAAGACAAATTTGTTCATCCTAATACTTGTGAAGTTCAAGTCTCAGAATTTAAAGTTTTAAGTACTCCAAAAGAAGTTATGCCATTTGATATCACAAAGAAAAAATTAGATATTAATAATGATGTGAAATTTGATTTTAGATATCTTTCAATGAGACATCCAAAAGAAAAAGCAATCTTTAGAATTCAGTCCGCTCTTGTTCAAGGGATGAGAGAATTTCTTATCAATAATAAATTTACTGAAATTCGTTCACCAAAACTTGTAAAAGAAGGTGCTGAAGGCGGAGCAAATATTTTCTCTCTTGAGTACTTCGGACAGCAGGCCTACTTAACTCAATCTCCTCAGTTCTATAAAGAATACTGTGCTGGAGTTTTCGAAAGAGTCTTTGAAATGGCCCCTGTTTTTAGAGCAGAAAAGCATAATACAAATCGACACATTAACGAATATACTTCATGTGATTTTGAGTTTTCAAATATTGACTCGTTCTATGACATTTTAAATATGGAAGCGAGTATGTTGAGGCATACTTTTGAGTATTGTAAAAAGAATGTCGCTTACGATCTTGATCTTTTAGAAGTTGATGTTCCTCAGATAAATGAAATTCCTGTTTTGAGATTTCATGAAGTTAAGAAAATTGTAGAAGAAGAATATAAAATTAAGCCAAAAGACTCAGATGATCTTGCTCCAATTGAAGAGCAAAAAATTTCTGAATATATTAAGAAGAAGTACGATTCCGACTTTGTCTTTATTACTCACTACCCAGCTGAAAAAAGACCTTTCTATGCCATGAATGATCCTGAAGATAAGAATCTTACAGTTAGTTTTGATCTCCTTTTTAGAGGTGTTGAAATTACAACTGGTGGTCAAAGAATACATGACTACGATGAGTTAATAGCAAAAATGGAAGCTAGAGGAATGGAGCCAAAGAACTTTGAGTTTTTTACCAATGCTCATAAATATGGTTTACCTCCACACGGCGGTCTAGGAATGGGTCTTGAAAGACTAACTCAAAGACTTATTGGTCTTGATAATGTAAAATCGGCCACAATGTTCCCAAGAGATATTTCAAGGCTGTCACCATAAGTTTTAAGATATACATTGATGCAGATGCTTGTCCAAAACCTGTGAAAGAAGTCGTTTTTAAAGCTTCAGCACGAGTTCAAGTCCCTGTTATTCTAGTGGCAAACAGCTACCTCAGTATTCCTCATTCTCCACTCATTCGCTTAATACAAGTTGAAAAAGGGGCAGATGTCGCAGACTTTTATATCGTTGATAATGTTGAAAAAGGTGACTTAGTTATCACCGCAGATATTCCTTTAGCTGATCACGTGGTTAAAAAAGAAGCCACTGCAATAAACCCAAGGGGAGAAGTTTATACTGAAGAAAATATCAGTGAAAGACTTTCCATGCGTGACTTCATGCAAGATTTAAGGGATGGTGGCATGCAAACTGGTGGTCCTCCTCCATATGGAGTTAAAGACAAGGCCAACTTTGCAAACTCTTTTAATAAAATTTTAACTCAATTAATGAATTGAGAAAGTAGACTAAATGATTACCTTTGAAAATTTTGACCTTCTACCTGAAATCTTTCAGGCCTTAAAAAAGAAAGGTTATACCAAACCAACTCCTATACAAGAAAAATCAATTCCTATTTTATTAAAGGGAAAAGATCTTATCGGTATTGCTCAAACTGGAACAGGAAAGACCGCTTCTTTCTCTCTTCCGATTATTAATAGACTAGCTAAAGATAAGAAGAAAGCAAAACCGGCAAGAGTGAGAGCTTTAATTCTTACTCCCACCAGAGAGCTGGCTTCGCAAATTGAAGAGAATGTTAAAG
>JAONMX010000009.1 GCA_028378565.1 Bacteriovoracaceae bacterium | reverse complement strand
TCATTGTCTGGAAATTTATCTATGCAAATAGATAAAGAAGAAATTTCCAAATTATTTGGAATAGTTATAAAAGAGCTGAGAGCTAAAAAGAAAATATCTCAAGAAAATCTAGCACTTGAAGCAGAAATGGCCAGAAGCTATCTTTCAGAACTAGAGCGCGGAGTCAAACAACCAACACTTTCAACAATTGTAGTGCTTTCAAGGGCGCTCGGCGTTCGCCCGAGTAAAATGGTGCTATACTTTGAAAAATCTCTTAAGGAAAAGTGAAGCTCATCAAAGTAGTCAACCTTTTTGTCTGACTAAATAAAATACTCCCCCATGAGCAACTTTGGGATAAAGCGAATTTTTTCCCTCTCACAAAGCTGCAATAAGCTCATATCATCGTAGTGATTCGAGATTAAAACGGCTTTAGATTTCAAACTATTGTCCTCAATGATCGAAACACCATCTTTACTGGATTTCCCAAGGTCAAAATCAACTAAGAAGAAGTACTCATTTTTGTCTACGCCTTTTTCTGAAAGCCATTTCTCAAAATCTTGCGAGGATTCAAAAAATTGGATCTCTTTTTGTGCCAAAGACTTTTTGTAAACCTCGTGAATTGTTTTTCTGTCATCGATTACAACAAAAGAGTGTTGGTCTTCAGCTTGGATTTCTTTAATACAGCTCATTTCAATATCAACGGGAATAGAGATGGTGACACTTGTTCCATTAGAAACTTCTGAGTGAATTTTCAGCTCTCCATGCCAATCATGTACTTTTTCCATGATAAAATTCATACCAAGACCGTTTCCATTTTTTTTATAGCTCAAACCTCGCTTGCCAATATTTTCGACCTGCTCTTTTGTCATTCCATGGCCATTATCTTTGACGACAATCTGAAGAATATCATCACAGTTTTTTTCTAACGAGATCTCTATTCTCGCCTCGTTTTGTCCCTTCATGGCATCAATACTATTGCTAATCAGGTTTGCAATAATACGCTTAAGGTCTATGCGAGATATGTTCACAAGTGAGGAGAAGGTCATTTTCCGAGTTCTTCTACAGACAAAGACCCGTACCATTCACGAAAAAGTCTTTTTAAATTTTCTAAATATTTCTTTGTCATCTTGGTTCCTCCTTAATTATTTACAAAGTCCATCTTGCTTTAGCTTCTTGAGCTGGGAAGCAGCGTATGAACCCATTGACGTTTCAGTTAGTACAACTTCTTTAATGCTTTTACCGGGGTACTGAATCCCATAGTTAGTGCCCATTAGTACGCAACGAGGCTCAACCTGTGTGCATTGAACGTGCTCTGCACCCATTTCGACTAGCTCATCTACACTCATAATTCCTTGCTCTCCGAGGTTTACTCCAAAAGCAAAAGCGTTAGCAGTAGATAAAATTAAAATTCCTAAAATTGTTTTTTTCATTTGGTTCTCCTTAATTGAAAAATGAAAGTGGATACTGGTGATAATGCTTCATAAGCATTTCATGTTTTTTGTATTCAATACTGTTTTTGTCTAAAAAATAATTTTCTCCCCCTTGGTTGTTAAAAATGTTTTTAATAATCTCTTTTAATTTTTTTAGCAGCTTCATTTAATGACCCCTTTAATTCGTTAGTCACTTATCTATAAAGCGAGAATGGTGCCAATAATGCCAAGTGTGCCAACCATGTAAGTAGTTAAAATAATTAGATAAAAAGTTGTGAGACTTTTAAGAAAAAGGCTAAAATTACGAACCTTCGTAACCCTATAAGAAAATCCTTTTATTTCGATCAGTTAGAAAAATACGAACTTTCGTAATATTTCATGTTTCGTAACTTTAGCGCCGTAGTTAAATGGAAAATAAAGTGGAGCCATCTCTAGATGGTTTGACTATTTTCTCTGAAATGTAATAACAGATAATACATTTTTCTTGTTTAGACACACGCTTTATAAGTCCCTTCGACTAACTGGTCAATAATGGCCTTAACTTGATAGATCGCATTAGGCTTTTCGAGTAACGCAAGTAAAGAGAGCTTGCTTCTTTTTGCTTCTGTTATTTGTTCTATATTTCCAGACATAAGAATAAATGGGATATTTAGGCTGGAGTCTATAAGCCATTGATTAAAGTCGCCACCGGTCATCAGGGGCATGTTAAAATCAGATATGATGAGATTAAAATCATGTTCTTTTTTTAGTAACTTAATAGCTTGAACTGGATTCTCACAAGTTGCAACTAGATGACCATCATCACTTAGAAAGTCAGCAAAAACTGATCTGAGTTGATGATCGTCATCAACAAGAAGTATTTTTAAAGTATTTTGTAAATTCATAAAAAAACCCTTTAACCGTTACGTAATATAATACGTAAGAAATTAATTATTTTATAGTAGGAAAAATCATATTCAAGATTAAGCTTGTTATTAATCCCAGCACTTAAACCTCTAGAACCTAGTCAACTGTGAACCTAGTCAAATGCGAACTTTTATTGGCTTTTTAAGGGCGAAACCCACGACTAAGTAATGTGATAAATACCCTAAAGTTGTAAACATTTTGTCCGATAGATACATGAGGTTATAATAAGGGCATTATGAATAAGAAAAGACTTTGTAATTTCACATTCTTACTTGTATCCATAGCATCTCTGACAGCTTGTAACGGAATTGGAACAGCAGATTTTGGAGAAACTGCAAGCGGTAGCACTTCGACAGAAACGAATACCACAAATGCAAGCTTTTCAGGTATAGATTCAATAGGCTCGGTTACAGATACTAGTGCTGTTATTAATTGGAGTCACAGTGCTGATTTTGTAGTTTATCAAGTTTTTAATACAAGCTCGGGAACTGTATATGTTTCAACGGTTGCCGCACCAACTGCAATTTACAGTTTATCTGGCCTTACTCCAGGAAACACATATAGCTATAGAGTAAGAGGCGTTGACTCAGAAGGAAGAGTCGATACAAATACAAATGATGTTAGCTTCACAACTAACTCTGCCCCAGACGCACCATCGGGTTTAAGTCTAAATTCACCTTCAAGCTCTCCAGCTTTTGACCAGACACCAACGATAACGATCAGTGGTGTAAAGAGTGGCGACACCATACGCCTCTTTACAGACTCAAGCTGCTCGACACAGGTTGGTTCTGCTGCTTCAACAGGTACAACTGTAAATATTACAACTTCAAGCTTGAGCGCTGGTTCTTATACGTTTTACGCTAATGCGACAGGAACAAATACTTCAAGCTGTTCAACCGCAAGTGCTTCTTACACTTTAAACAGTTGCCCAACTGGATACATAGGTGTTCCAGCAAATGCAGGTTTAGGAGTCTCTGCTTTTTGTGTGATGAAATATGAAGCAAAAAATGATGGATCTGGTAATGCCGTTTCTCAGGAAGCTTCTACTCCTTGGGTCTCAATTAATCAAACTAATGCTTGGAACGAGTGTGACGATCTTAATTCTGAAAGCTCACGTGGTGACATAGACAGCGACACTAATACAGATGGAACCTATGCTCTCATTTCAAATCCTGAATGGATGACGATAGCAAGAAACGTAGAAAATGTCGCCGCAAATTGGACCGATGGATCTGTAGGGTCTGGCTGCCTTATGCGAGGTAATGTCGGGGGAACAAGTGCTTGTACGGGCGGTGATTCAGGCTACAACGGTCCTAACCCTGATTTTGGCTCAGGACGGTCAGATAACGGCACAGCAAGCCTGACACTCGATAACGGTGAAGAAATTTGGGATTTATCTGGAAATGTTTGGGAGTGGGTAGATTGGGACATGACAAGCACTCTCGTAACAGTTACCCCAGCTAATAAAGCCTACATATCCTCCGAGGGATCACCTCAAAGTGCATGGAAAGAATTTGTAGACCTCGATACCAATATAGCAGGGGGCGATGAAATGTTTCCCGATTCATGGCAAGCAACAGACACCTCCCTACAAGGATGCGATAAAATTGGCAGATACTACGCAGGAAGCAATTCTTCTGGGGGCGCTGCGCTTCGCGGCCGTGCTTGGAGCGGTGGAAGGTACGCCGGTGCGTTCTCGCTCGATCTGAGCAATGTTCCGTCGTACGCGAACACGGGCGTTGGGTTTCGCTGCGTCTATCGCCCATAGCGTCATAATTGCTCATTTAGCAAAATCTAAGTTGGCAGGCAATTGGCAGGATGAGCTTTAGCTCATCCCTTGACTCTTGGTCATTGGAAATTATAAAACCTTAATATCTAAAACAATATATCGCTGTTTTATATGAGATGCCCCGAAGGGGCATCGGAAAAATTTTAATATCTCTCTTTCCAAAAATTCCGAAAGGAATTCGGAAAAGGTAATTGAGTTTCGGAAAATCTTCTCTACTTATCCTTGTTTTCTACTTTTTGAAAAACTTTTGATGGCCGTATTCTATAGAGATCACAGAGCTTTAAGAAAGTCTTAATAGTTATATTTTTTCCATTTTCTATACGTTGTAAATATTTCCAATCATCCCAGCCATTTTCTTCTGTTTCTTCTAGAGTCCATCCTGTCTATGTCTTAGTTCGCGCAAAACTAAGCCTAAATTTACAACCTCTTTACCATAATCATCCATATTATTAGTCTTGCCTAAACGTAATAAAATAAGTACGTAATATAAAACGTATATGCGGAATTTTCGGAAAAGCTCATGAAAAACAAAGATCAAGAAGTAACAGTACAAGAAGCATCAGAACTATTGGGCGTTACCACTAGGTCTGTCCTTAATTATATTAAATCTAAGGAAATAGAAGCGATCAAAGTCGGCAAATCATGGTATATCAAAAGGCCATCTCTTGATTCCTTTTCTAATCGTTTTGGCTTCAGTCATCGGCAGAAAGAGCAAGCCCAAAATAACTCAAATCCGATAATTAATGTCAGGAAAGACCGAAGTGATTATGCTCAAGAGGAAAAAAATAAGAAGTTTTCAGTAAAAAATTTAAGAGCGTTTAAGCTCACAAAAGAGATACTTAGGAAAAGTGAAGTAAAGGAAATGGTTAAAGAAACAGGTCTTGAAAAAAAGATTGAAGATCATTTTCATCGTGCGCTCTCCCATCTTGGATCTGGATATTATGCGTTTCATTTGAAAGATAAAATTAAACTCTATGAAAGATCTCGAATAGAGCTAGGAGCAGCCTTGGCATTAATTTATTTTACCGAAGATGAAAAAGAATTGAATAAGAAAGTGATAGAAATACTAGAAGATGAACTACTTCCTGCTTACTCAGGATTAATTAAAAGGTTAGATAACAAGAATGAAAAATCCAAAAATATATAGTGATTGTTATCAATTAAGCATACAGACATTTCATCGAACAAAGACCTTTCCGAAAGCACTTCGCCCGACTTTAGGTAGAAAAATAGAGGAAGCAACCCTTGAGTGTTTATTAAGTGTGAGAAAGGCAAGTGTCACAAGGTCAAATATTAGACTTAAGCATTTGTATAATGCATCTGATTCTTTAGATGAAGTTAGAACACTTGTTCAGTTTTCAAAAGATTTAAAGGCTTTAAATGTTGCGGGATTTTCAGAAATAACAACTATAACAAAAGAGATTGGTAGAGAGCTTGGTGGCTTTATAAAGTTTGAGAAGAAAAATGCTCCTTAACCAAGTTTGCGATTTTAAAAATCTTGTTACTGCATTCCATGAATGCTCAAGGGGTAAGCGATCAAAATATGGCTATCAAAACTTTATCTTTAACTATGGTGAGAAACTCAAGTCGATAGAGCAAGAACTAAAGGCAACTCAAAACTTTAAATGGGGTTTGTATCGAAGCTTCTATGTTCATGACCCAAAAAAGAGACTTGTGATGGCCGCTCCATTTCGTGATCGAATTGTTCATACAGCAATTCATAAGATCACAGAACCGCTAGTTGATCGCTTTCTTGGGTGTCGAACTTATGCTTGTCGCTACAGTATGGGAAATAGAAACGCAGTTCTTAGATTGGATGAGCAAGTAAAGAGAATGGAAAGTTATTACTGCGTAAAGTTAGATATTCGTAAATACTTTGCTTCCATCAATCATGAGGTTTTGTTTCAAAATATAACAAAATGCTTCAATGGTGATGAGTCACTAAATAAATTACTTTGGAGCCTTATACAATCTTTTCCCGAATTTACAGCGAGAGGGCATGGAATACCTATTGGCAATTTGACTTCACAACTTTTTGCTAATTTTTATTTGTCAGGAGTAGATCGTCTTGCTTGCGATGAACTCAATTTAAATTTTTATGAGGATGAAAAAGAAGACCATGCCTTTTATATGAGATATATGGATGACATGATAATAATGCACAAAGAGAAAAAGGTCGCCTTAGAAGTAGCGACCAAACTTGTCAATCATGCAAAAGAGAATTTTTTCTTAAATATTCCAACAAATAAATATGTTGTTTTAGGCCTTGTTCCCATTCCTTTCCTTGGTTTTTTAGTAAGTAAAGATAGTGTCGTTCCTTTAAAAAGAAATGAAAGGAAGTTTATGAAAAAACTAAAACGCCTAAAGAATAAAGGGTACTCATTATCCTATAGAGCACAAGTAATGCAGTCTTATGAGGCATGGCAATTATTATGATATTAGGTGTGAAATCGAATCGCCTCTTTTCTTCTGGGGGCGCTGCGCTTCGCGGCGGTAATTGGAACAATGGAACGAACGCGGGTGCGTTCGCGCTCAATTTGAACAATTCGTCCTCGAACACGAACACGACATTGGCTTTCGCTGCGTTTTTCTAGCGTTGGCAGACTTGAGGACAACAAGTGAAGGATTGTCTATTATTACGGTAGTAGACCACTTTTATCGGATTAAAGAGAACCTCAAGGCACTTCGATTTCATTCCTGGGCCAACCGTAGGGAAATATTTCCCTACGGAGTCCGAAATTTACCTGAAACCGGATATTTTGTTCCGCTATTTTCATGACTATATCGGGTATCACTTGCCAGTTTGTAATAGATAGTATCTTGATCATCTTTTAAAAGAGAAACATCAGAACCTAAAATGTTTAAAATTGATTTCATTTCTTGTTTTATTTGAATATGAGTAATTGGTTTGATATTTTTTCTTTTTGTATACTCAGTATTAAGGTATTTAGTAATAACATTCTGATTTGTTTTGTTGATGATGGACTTCTCATTTAATTCAAAACCAAGTTTTTCTTTTAAAATCTTTAATTCTTTTCTTTTCACATCTTCTAAAAGAGTGATGGCTTGATTGTAGTCTATTAGCTTTGATCGGAAGTTACGATTAATAGACTCAACAGATTTAAGACTCATTTTCGTTTGGGAGCGACTACCGTCAATATTGACAACTACTTTTGTAAAAGAAAAAGATTTTCTATCTTTATGATTAGGCTTTCTTATGGTGATTGACACCGATGGATTTCTGTATGTTTTTACTTTTTTCTTCAAGTTTCTTTACCAAGTCTAAATAATGAACATTTTTATTATTTATTAATCGGATACATCTACTCAATTGTTGAGCCTTTTTGACTGTATCTAAATTAATAACTTCATTATTCATACTATAAAAACCTTTAAAAACAAATAGTTGGTGGGGCCGAGAAGATTTGAACTTCCACAGGATTTTACTCCCACCGCGACCTCAACGCGGCGCGTCTACCGATTCCGCCACGACCCCTAACTATTATTATGGTATAAATATATACCAATTTTTATTTTTTAATATACCAATTAGATATAAATATTTGTAATAATTGATATTTTTTTAAACCCCAAATTCCCTTCAAGCGTGCGTGTCTACCATTTCACCACCCGGGCAAGGATTAATAATCTAAATATTTCCGGATAGTTTGTCTATGATTTTATTTTTTAGGTATGAAGATTTCTAATTCATCGAGGTAAAATTTTATTCTTTGTTGGGCCTCTTTTAGATATTTTAAATCATCTTTGAGAGTTGATAGATAAAAGTTTTGTTGCTCTTCGTTAGAGTGTCCCGCTAGTTCATCTATCAAGGTTTTTTCTAGTGATGATGTGCTACTAAATTCTATTTTTGCGTGGTCTGGATCTTTTAGTTCGCTGTATTCATCCATGTCGGAGAAGGTATCTTCTAAATGGTCAAAATGGGCTGAGGCAGGAAACATAACCACGTTTTCTACATCTGATTGATTTTCAGGTTGCTTCATTCTTAGTAAATCCTCTTAAAATTTTAATCTTTTATTCTTAAACACAGTTTTATAGATGCTAGAATGATGCCAGAATGTGAGTCTAAATAGACTATGATATCAGTGACTTAGGGCCTAAATAAGCTTCATTGCTGTCATTTTGATACCTTAGGTGCTTAATATTTAGACAGTTCGGATGAGTTTGCTCTCTTGATCGAAATTCTTGCTAATTTTACAATTTAAATATGAGTGAAAGACCTAATTGTCTGAAGTGCAAACATTATTATAGTACTTATGATGAAAGAAGCCCTAGAGGGTGTCGTTTCTATGGATTTGTAAGTGCTAGTTTTCCGACACAGGTTGTGAAGCGTGAAACTGGTAGTGAATGTATGGCCTATGGTGAAAGGGTCAAGAAAACAAGCAAGAAAGACCTCGACCTAAATGATCCTAAGCTTTGGGGTGAGAAATAGATTTTTCATAGTGAGTTTGTCCACACTTAGAAATCATCCCACCACCTAAGCAAATATTTAAGCCATCTTCTTCTTTATAAAAAACAATAGATTGTCTTATGGTAATAGAACGTTGAGATTCATCAAATGTGATGTGAGCGACCCCATCCTGAATACTATGAAGGGTACAACTTTGATCTTTTTGTCGATAGCGAATTTTTGCTCGACATTTTAAAGGAAGCTTTTCATCAAGCTCACCTGATACCCACTCTAGCTCGTTGGCCCAAAGTTCATCAGCAAAAAGTGCAGGGTGATTCTCACCTCTTTCAACTATCACAATGTTTTTTTCAATATCTTTTCCAACCACAAACCAAGGCTCACCTTGACCACCAAGACCGAGACCTTTACGTTGTCCCATGGTATAATAAGCACTTCCAGTATGACGTCCTACAACCTCTCCCGAAAGAGTCTCAAAATTTCCTTCTTTAAAGTCTATATATTGCGAAAGGAAGTTTTTAAAATTTCTTTCACCTATAAAGCAAATACCTGTTGAGTCTTTCTTGTTTTTCGTTGCAAGATCATATTTCTGGGCGATTTCTCTTACTTCAGATTTTTGAAGATGCCCTATAGGAAAGAGTACTTTTTCTAAAATCTTTTCTTTAATTGTGTAAAGAAAGTATGTTTGATCTTTACCTTGATCATTACCTTTAACTAAACGATTTCTCTCGCCAGAAATAATGTTTTGACAATAGTGTCCAGTGGCCAAAAAATCAGCACCAAGCTCCATTGCTTTATCAAAGAATACTTTAAACTTAATTTCACGGTTACAGAGAATGTCTGGATTAGGAGTGTGACCGGCTTTATATTCTTCTACAAAATGATGGAAGACGTTTTCACGGTATTCTTTAACAAACTCAACACTGTAATAAGGTATATCTAACTTTTCACAGACCTTAATGACATCTTTATAATCTTTGCTAGCATTGCAAACGCCATTTTCGTCAAGGTCTTCCCAATTTTTCATAAAAAGACCAATAACATTGCAACCAGCTTCTTTTAATAAAGCTGCACAAACAGAGGAATCGACGCCGCCACTCATTCCAATAACGACAGTTTTTCCGGTAATTTCATCAGGGTGAAACCAATTATTCATAAGAGAGTTTTAGCAAAGATTCTAGTGTTATTCAACTAGAGAAAGTCATAGGAGAGACCAATAATAGCTCCCGAGATGTATTGAAATGAGCCGTAGAGGGTCGTAAAATTAAGTCTTTCAACAAAATCATTTTCTGAATGATAACCCTTGTGATTAAAGTCACTCTCCCAGTTTTGAGAGAAGGTAACGGCATTGAACCCATTATCCCAGAAATTGATATGATCAGATTGATTAAAACCGTTCGGCCCAATCTCAAAATCTACAGAAAAAGTCATTTGCTTACCTGTATTAGTAAGACGTTTCGCTAGTTTCAAATCACTTTGATATCCACTTTCGCCGTTCTTTCTAATATAGGCCTTCATATTTCCTTTTTTCTTTTCAGAGTCATTATCAACGGTATCAGTTCCTAGCATTTCAAGGTTAATCATGCCGACAAAATTCTTTCTTTTAAATTCGTCTTTGTATTTTTCTACAAATGCTTTTGAGCCAAGAAAACCAAATTCTTCAAAGTCAAAAAATACAACTCGAATAGTTTTAGGTGAATCCATTTTAGAAAGAATATCGATCAGTGATAAGGCAATCGCAACACCTGAACCATTATCATCAGCACCAGGAAGAAAGGAGTCTGTCTTAATTTTAAATGTTTTCTTATCATGTCCAATATTATCAAAGTGAGCCCCCACAACAATAATATCATCAGGGTTTAAATAACCCTTCTTCTCCCATATTATATTCTTACCCTTGATACCTTTTCTTTTATTCAGTTCATTGACCATTTGATCAGTCATTGTTTTCCATTTTTTATACTCTGGATTACTTTTAGGTATTTTGCCTTCAACTAAATTATCAAAGTCGTTTTGATATAACTTAATAGCACTATTTAAATCTGGTACAAAATTATCCACATAAACGAGCCCACTGTTATTCTTATCAAATTCTTTAATCTGCTTTATCAATTGCACAGAAGCATTTTCGTGACCAGGAGTTCCTACCATGCGATTAGGATTGCAACATTTAATAAATTCTCGAAGGTTCTTAATCAACTTAGATTTTGGATATTTATTAATAGTCTGTTTTAATGCGATAACGCTCTCTGGACGTTTTTCACTTTTACGAAGAGAAAAAGCATATACATCTTGAAACGATAGTAAAAAGATTAAAAAAATTTTAGAATTTAAATTCATATATATCCACTTGTTCGGCACCATCTTCATCCTCTTTATCATCACTTTTTTCAGGAAGAGAACGTAGAACACCGTCTTTTAACAGGCCTGAGTTTTGAACCTCCCCGCCTCCTATGACTTTACCACCGAGACCTGACCTATTAAAAAGGGTAATAAATTGACCATGAAAAAGGAGTCCATCCGAAGCTTCGCTTAACTCAAGCATTGCCGTATTATTATTTTTTAAATAGCATATTGCTTTTTCTTTTTTTCCGAACTCTTCTTTTTGATAATAAACTTCTATAGGTTTTGTTAAATCAAAAACACCATTGTAGGCAATATTTTTTAAAATAACATATCTATAAGAAAGGTCATCACGATAAGAAAGATAGACAACCCCACCTTTATAATTGATTTTGGAAACAATAAGGGACTTATCAAGCATTGTACCCTGTTTCGTTTTTAAATCACTCTCTCCTAGGAAAAAATGATGAATTCCATTATGATCCCCCATAACAGAATCATTTTTATATTCAATAATCGGTCCTTCTTTAACTAGCTTTTGAGAAATGTTTTCATTAACAAACGCAACCATTTTAGGGTGTTTCATAATGTCTTTAATGCCATTATAAGGAGGAAGAACTTTAACACTTATCATTTCTCTTACTTTCTCTACTTCTTTCTTTCTCATCTCAGCCAGTGGAAAAATGACTTTGGATAATTGTTCTTGATTTAATTGAGAGAGCAAGTAACTTTGATCCTGTTCAACATCATTAGCAACATATACATTGTAATCACCATTATTTAAGTTTTTAATCACCTTTGAATAGTGTCCACTCGCGATTGCATCAGCTCCTAGCTTTTTCATTTTCTCGATAAGAGTTTCAAAAATTAATTTATTACAATGAACCTTGGGACTAAAAAGAAGTCCACCAACCCGAGCTCCAACGAGCTGATCCGTTATTCTTGCTTGATATTTTTTAGTAGCATCAACAGCGTAAAAAGGAATATCTATTTGCTGACAAATCTTCTTCACACTATCAACATCATTTAACTGATAGACGCCAACAAACTCTGCTTTACTCTTATTTTCTTCTTGTTCTGATGGAGATCGACCAAATACAATCCCTATCCCAATAACATCATGACCTTGCTTTTTAAGTAAATACGCAGCGATGGTACTGTCTATTCGACCTGTCATTGCTACCAGTATTTTTTGTTTCTTTTGTGAACTCATTTAGTCGGCCATTGTTATGGTTATAAAACTATTATAACTCGTCAGAATTACGATCCTCAACCATTGTGGAAGGGAAATATTTGCCTATGTCAAAAAACCGAAAAGCAAAGCTTCTGAAAAGGTAAAATAAGAGAGACGAGGAGTAATAAATGGAAAGTAATGTAAAGCCTATTAATCAAATTAATGAAAAAGATACATTCCTATTTCCATTGGATGAAAACTTCTCATCTAAGAAAGACCGCTCTCTCTTAAAAGACTTCATTCACTTTCTTCATACACATGATGTAAGAAGACCTTTAAAATTCAGTTATATTGATTCAGATGCAACATTACTCGAAGGTCTTACTTTAAGAGAAAATATCTATTTAGATTCAATCCCTACATCATTTTCAGAATCAAAAGAATTTCAATTAAGTAACTTCTTAAAAAGAAGTGGTAATGGCCACCTCATTGATCTCTTTCAAAACATAACTTTACTGGATGAATTCCCAAGCCAGGTGGATCTACAAACAAAGAAACTAGCAGCTCTTACAAAAGGGCTTCTTCGACCTTCTAAATTTCTACTACTTGAGTGTCCGGAAAAATACCTCAATAAGAAGAACCTTGAAATATTCACGAATGCTCTTCAATACCAAGTTGTCACCACAGGACAAATTGTTCTCATTGCTACAGACTACACTCAATATTGGGAATCCATGGCCAATAAAATGGTTAATCGTAATGATCAAAATCAATTTAGAATTGAGACTATTAGGCACAAAGGTAAAATTATCAAAGAAAGCGATGCACAATCGAATGATGGCCATCTGATTTTTGTTAATTTTAACGATACAAAAAAAGAAAGCGCCTAACCAAATAACCGCCATTTATGAAACAAAATCAATAACCTATATGTTGACAAGTAGCTTCTAAAAACTTGATAATATTAATCATAAACTCAACACACAACAAGTTACACAAAATATGCCTAAAAATGAAAATAAGAAAGAAGTACTTCCTAATAAGCTAAACTTTATTGATGTTTTTAGCGGTGCAGGCGGACTTTCTTGTGGACTCGAAATGGTAGGCCATCAATGCTTACTTGGTGTCGATATTGATAAATATGCCATGGAAACCTTCTCTCTTAATCATAAGAAGGCCAATACTTACTGTGGTGACATTTCAAAACTAACAAAAGCAAAACTAGAAAAACTCACCGGTAATAAACCAATCCATGCGGTTGTAGGTGGGCCACCATGCCAAGGCTTTTCAACTGTAGGGCTAGGTAATCCTAAAGATGAGAGAAATGCTCTTTTCATGCAATTTGTAAGACTCGTTAGAGTTACAAAACCATATTATATAATTTTAGAAAATGTTACAGGACTTGTGGCCAAGAAAAATGAGTCGACCCTTAAAAGCATTTTCAAAGAGTTTCATAAGCTAGGCTATAACTTAAATGTAAAAGTAATGAGCTCTCAGCAATACGGCGTTCCTGAAAAAAGAAGAAGAACGATTATTATCGGCTCAAGAATAAATGATATGCCTGAGTTTCCAAAAGAAACCCATGATACCTTAATGGTTAATACTTACAGACCCGCTGTAACCATTGGGCAGGCCTTCAGTAATTTAAAAACGAAGAAAGGCGAAATTCTTAATCATGATATTGAAAGTGCACAAATAAAAAACAAGCTAGATTTAAAAAGAATCAAAAGAATCCCTGAAGGTGCAGGGATCCGTTATGAAAAAGATGAAAAAAAATACTTCACTAAATCACTTAAACTCAATGTAGATTGGGAAACAATACCAGAAAATCGTTTCAGACAATGTAAGTACCAAAGACTCGATCGCTCAAAGCCTGGTCCAACGATTATGACTCATAGACATAGTTACTATCACCCAGTTGAAGATCGCTACTTAACGGCCAGAGAAGCCGCGGCCATTCAATCATTTCCGAATGATTTTAAGTTCGCAGGACCTATATCAGCACAGTGGAGACAAATTGGTAATGCTGTTCCACCTTTACTTGGAAAAGCATTAGGTAAAACATTATCTAAAATGTTAAAAGAAGCTAAAACTAAAGGTGCTCATATCAGCACAAGAAAAAGACCGAGCTCTCAAAATATAACTTATGAGAGAGGTAAGGCCTTTGTTTATCGACAGAAATCACTAAATTAGAATTGAGCTGTATGAAGGTTATGGAAGTAACCTTTTAAATTAAAGAGTTCTTCTCTGCTCCCCTCTTCTACTAAGCGTCCTTCATCAAAGACAAAAATTCGATCACAATGTTCAATGGTGGCCAAACGGTGAGCAATCATTAAACATGTTCTGCCTACCATTACTTTATTAATGGCCTCATGAATAATTTTTTCATAAGCAGGATCAATATTAGCAGTGGCCTCATCTAAAATTAATATCTTTGGGTTATTAATCAAAATTCGAGTCAGAGCAACTAATTGTCTCTCTCCAACACTTAGATTTGATCCACCTTCGAAAATTTCTGTATCGAGAGTAAATCCATTCTTATGCATTATTTTTGAAAGGCCAGTGGTATCACATTGATAGAGAATTTCTTCTTTAGAAACATTTTTCATAGGTGATAAATTCTGAGCAAAAGAACCTCTAAAGAGCACAGGGTCTTGGGCCACAAAACCAATCATAGAACGTAAGTATTCACGATTAAAAAGTCGAATACTTACTCCATCAACTAGGATATCTCCTTTTTGGAACTCATATAAGCGAGAAATAAGATTTACCGTAGTTGATTTACCACAACCTGTTCTCCCTACAAGACCGATTTTATCACCGGCCTTAATTGAGAAATTTAAGCCTTTTAGAATCCAATCTTCTTCATTGTAAGACATCCACACATTATCAAAATCAATTCTTCCCTGCATTGTATGCTCATCTTTAATCAAACCATTGATACCGAGTACACTTTCTTCTGGTTTATGTTCAAGAAAAGAAACCACACGCTCTGCTGATGTAAAGGCCTGTTGAATAACGTGGACTTCTCTAGCAAGAGTCATAATAGGATTAAAGAACCTTTCACAATAGCGTACAAAGGCAACAAAGACTCCTACCCCCATTGTTCCGGCCAATACTTCTTTACCACCAAACCAAACTAAGAGAATAATCGGTGTTGTACAGAGAAATGAAATAAGAGGGCGGGACCAGCCATAGAGAAAGTTAGCATCTAATTGAGAACGCTCATGAGTACTTACTGCCACCTCATATTCATCATTAGACCATTCTTCCAAACCAAAGGATCGAATGACACTAAGACCGTTAATGAACTCACTTAATTTACTATTGAGAGCTGAAGAGTCCTTACTCATTCGACGATTAACATTTCTCACAATATTTCTTGTAAAATAAATAAAAATAATCGCTGGAAAAACAGACCCTACAAGGGCAAGACCTAACCAAAAATTTGTTAAGAGCATGGCCGATATAGACATGGTCGTTAAAAAGAGAGCACTAACTAAACGTCCAAGAGTTGAAGTGAAGAATTGTTCGATCCCTTCCACAT
Organism: Bacteriovoracaceae bacterium; assembly: GCA_028378565.1. Lineage (GTDB taxonomy): Bacteria > Bdellovibrionota > Bacteriovoracia > Bacteriovoracales > Bacteriovoracaceae > JAAEST01. Next base: position 29,757 of record JAONMX010000009.1, on the reverse strand, counting down.
CATGTGTAACTCTAGTCACAACACGGCCTTGTGGTTGAGTATCGTAGAAGAAGATTGGAAGAACTTGTAAGTGTTGGAAGAGCACTTTTCGAATATCAAGAATAGCGAGACTAGAATACTTAGTGAGTAGTTTTCGACCAAGCCACATAAAAAGAAAAGAAAAAGCAGAGACACTAACAATAGCAATAGCGTAAAAAGCACTTTCTTTATAGCTTCTAGCAAGAAGACCGTCTTCAACAAAACTTCCCATCAATCTAGCGGAGGAAAGAGTGAAAAAAGAACTCATCATCATGGCCGCAATAGAGAAGATAAATTGAAATTTATAGGGTGCTGCAAATTTTAAAAGATATTTGAAACTTTTAACATCGCTTAAAGCATTTTTTTTAATATTCTTATCATCTTGCTCATCAGCTTCTAAAAAAGATTGTTTCTGATTCATCCTAACTCCAATACTTCATCGCAGTACTTAAGAGTTGATTGCCTATGGGCCACCCAAATAATAGTCTTACCTTTTAAGTGACGATTTAAATTACTTAGAATTTTTTCTTCAGATAATGTATCGACTGCAGAGAGACAATCATCTAAAAAGAGAACTTCTGGCGCTCTAGCAAGTGCTCTTGCAAGAGTTAGCCGTTGCTTTTGACCACCTGACAGATTAATCCCCCACTCACCTAGTGGCGTATCAAGACCATCAGGAAAGTTTTTAATATCTTGGTCTAAACAGGCCAGTTTTAAATATTCCCATATCTGTTGGTCATTTAAATCTTTATCAATTTTAATATTGTCTCTAATACTGGCAGCAAAGAGAAATGGCTTTTGAGGAACGTGACCAATAATACTTCTAAGCTGATTATGTTCTAACATCTTAAAGCGATGACCATTAAAGAGCACAACTCCTTCATGGTTTCGTCTAAGGCCACAAAGGATATCAACTAAAGTTGATTTACCTCTACCAATAGGTCCAAGAATTCCTAAGCGTTTTCCCTTTTCTAAACTTAAATTAATATTTTCAAAGAGTGGCGTGTCGCTATCTTCAAATTGAAACTTAAGACCTTCCACATAGAGAGTTTCTTTTTCATTATGAACCTCAATAGTCTCATCAGCATTTAAAACTCTATCTTGAGGATTATCATAAACCTCGCAAAGACTTGTTAAGCTAGTAATACCTTTCTTCCAATCAGAAATAATAAATCCAAGCTCAAAAAGTGGGTCTTGCAAAAGAAAAACTAATCCTTGCATGGCCACGAAATCTCCAATACTCATTTTTCCCGCAAGAACATATTGAATCCCAATAATAAAAAGAACACTTAAAGAAATAATCGTTGTGGCTCCCATCGTCGGTATATAGAGAAGAGAGGTATTTACTGCATCTAATCTTTTATGACGATAAGTATCGGCCTCTTCAATCATTCTAGCACGCCAAAACTCACCGGTTTGAGTGACTCTTTGAAGCCTAATGGTAGCAATGACTTGTGAACACAAATCATTAAATTCACCAAGGTATTTTTGAGCATTTCCATAGCGAATAATCTCAGCATTACTCAAGTAACGAATGAGAGGAGGCAAGAAAAGAAGAACCGCTAACGACCAAAGACTAAGAGAAACGTTTATCGTAAACATTGTAACAAGTGTAAAAATTCCAAGAAATAAAAAATCTGCTAAGGCCACCAGAGAAAAGCCATACACAAAGCGAGCTGAGTTTACATCAGATGTACTCAAACTCATGAGCACTCCTTTTGTAAATCGAGAGTTTAAATCTTTTACTGGAAACATTCTTACAGAGTCCCAAATATCTCTTCTTAATTGAGCCGATGCTTTATGGGTTTGGCGACCAAGAGTTAGGCGCCAACCTACTCTACTAATCATCTGAAAAACTTTCGCCCCTAATAAAATACTGAATAAAAAGAGAAATTGATCTTTTCTTGGTTTGAGATAGAGAAACTCAAAAGGAAAACTATCTTTACTTGCAAAGAAGTCTAGGATCCAGCCCATTATTCGTGTTGAGAGAACTTGAACAAAGGCCGTTAACAAAACAGATGAAAAACCTAAGAGGTAGATTTTCCAGTGATCTACAATAAAACTAAACCACAACTTCTTAGCACGAGTAGTATCTTTTAAATCTTGATTTTTAATAGAGGCCGAAGAGGACGCGTTCATCAAAATAGCTTAAAGAAACTATCTGATTTTGGATATAAAAATTAAGGAATTTTGTCTAACTCAGCTTCCCATTGTTGAGTATAATACTTCCCTAAAAAGTGTTTTTCTAAATGATCCTGAATTTCTTTATTTCCTATGACTTCAATGGATTGAAAGCGACCTTTTTCCATATGAAGGAACACTGGGTGACCTCCTAGTTTCACAGGAAGATTTCCCTCAATGGAAAACTTAGGGGTCTGGCCGTAAATCCAATCATCACAGCGAAGATCTTGTTCATATCTAGTGATGTTTTCGTCATTAATCTCACTCACCACACTACCGTATTGACCAATGCTGTGCATTTCTTTGATCAATGTCGAAGTCACCTCTGCTTGAGTTACACCTGGGTAAATATCAAGAATATTTGTAACCGGTGATCTTGTACTCTCAATAGACTTTGAACGAATATTTCCTGTATCCCTAGTGAGATAATCCCAAATCCCATTGATATCTGCTTTCAGAAGAAGACTTCCATGATGAATCCAACGTCCTCTGGTATTTTTAAAAGCATTTCCACTTACTTTAAAAGCATTTTGTTTATATTTTAAAATAAGATCAAAACGATCATTAATCTCAAGAGCAATTCCTAATTTTTCAAAAGCCTTTTTAATTTTAAGGAGATTCTTACCACGATCTTCGAAGTCGCCACTTCCAATAAAACTGTAATTAATATTGCCTGGCCCTTCATAAACACAACCCCCACCGGTAATTCTTCTGACCAATAAGTGTTTTTGTTTAAGAGCATAATCAACATGTATTTCACGCCATGGATTTTGAAATTTACCGTAGATAATTGCAGGAGAACTTTCCCAAATAAGGAAGTGGTCTTCATGAGTATGACGAAGTAAAAACTCTTCCAGAGCTAGGTTATAATAGGGAGAAGTATTAGAACTGTGAAAAATCATAAATCTCTGTAAGTTAAGTACCTGTAATTCGCAAACATGACTCACTGTATCGTGTCGTCTGCTGCTATCATTTCTAACATATTCCAATGAAAACTATAACTTTATTATTTGTCTTATTTTTAAGTCTTAATTCATTAAACGCTAGAGAGTGGAAGCGAGTGAAAATTCCTGGTGCCAAGTGTGGCGATGGTATTGATTACTCTGTCTTTGTTGATCAAAGAGACTCCACCAAATTAGCTGTAGAGTTCATGGGTGGTGGTGTTTGTTGGGATAGTTATACTTGTTATGGCCCAAACTTTAGAACATGGATTCACCCTATTCCAAACATTCCAAATTTTAGCTCTATGACTAAAGAAGACGGAATTCTTTCTGATCATACAATGATTTATTTTCCATACTGTACTGGCGATATTCACGGTGGAAGTCATGTGGCCAAGTATCAGTTTGGTGTTAAAGTTCACCACACAGGTTACTCTAATGTTGAAAAAACATGGAAGTATCTTCAAAAAGAAAATATTATTCATTTCAAAAATATTGATGATCTCGTTCTTTATGGATCTAGTGCAGGTGCAATTGGAAGTTTTATTCACTCTCAAACCATCAAGCCTTACTTAAAAAATGGAATCAAGAAAACTATTCTTGCTGATAGTCCAGGTCTTCACTTTGGAAAGAAATTTTGGAATAAGTTTACGAGCCGTCATCATAAAGACTTCAAAAGATCATTTAAGCCAATTAAACTAGATTACTCAATGACCACTGGATTTGTAGCGCCTACTCTTCCTCTCGTTTGTGATACTCTAAAAGATTGGGAGATTGGAATTCTACAAGGCACACAAGATGTGATTATGAGTATTGTCTTTGGTAATATTTCACCAAAAGAACATGAGAAACTCATTTATCGTAAAGATGGTCTAGCCAATGTTTTAAATGATTCACCTAATTGCTCAGCATGGGTAGCTCAAACAAAGATGCATACCTTTCTTATCTTACCTAAATCCGCAGAAGAAATTATGAGTGACGGTGAAAGTGCTTTAGACTTCGCCACTCGTATCTACCATCAGTAGATCATTTTCGATAACATTTAGGATTTAAACTTCTACTGATCAACAGAAATTTTGAGCTTTAGAAGTTTAGCTTTTGCTCCGAGAATAAAGCTTGGTACCGGCTCTCCATTTTCTTTGATACCTGGTAGAGCTAAAGCTTCATTGAACTTAAAATCAATTTTCTTAAAAACAGTACTGGTATCAACTTTAACGTAGATATTATCCATTTCAATTTTTAAAGCTGGAGCTGGAACTTCTTCTAACTCAAGATACTCATCAAGGTTATCTTTAATCTTTGGATGAACTTGATAAAGACTTTCTGCAATTTTCTTAAAAATACCAAGGATTTTAACAGGTCTTTTGGCAAAGTTTCTTGCCCAAACTTTCTCTTCTTCTGTATCAATATCATCAAAAGTAAGTGACATTCCATCCTCTGCAACAACTTCAATAATTTCTTTTACTGAAGAACTTTCATCTTCTTCAACCTCATTGATAGGAATAACCATACCTCTCTGTTTATCGATGGCATTAAAAGTAACATGGATACGTCCATTTAAACGTCCAAAAGTGATTTTTTCAATTTGTTGTAAAACAGCTTCAACTTCAGGTTCAACTCGTTCTTCACTAAGTTTTTCAAAAGCTCGAACAAGCTTCATCATATCTTTATGGGCAAGTTCATACTCTCCTATTTCAGAAAGGTAACGAAGAATATACATAGTTAATGTTAGACCATCACTAATACTATACTTTTCACTCATGGCATTAGAGACGTTAAAAATACTCTTGGCCACATTCTTTAGATCTTCCTCATTAATTCCAATCTCACCTAAAGTGGTTGTTTCACTTGAGGGCGTAGGAACTGGGTCTGTACTAATATCTGGTTTTGCTTCTTGAGCATTCAGTTGTGTACTAAAGCTAAAATTTAAGCTCATACCAAGGCAAAGTAATAATGTAAGAATAATTGATTTTTTCATTATTAATAAATCCTTATTTGTTTAAAAGTTTAAAGACAGCATCTGCAAAAATAGCTTCTGGATAAAAACTATGGTTCCAGTCTGTTGGACCTTTCTTAACAATTTTTGCGTTATTTGTTTTAAAATTCTTTGCATAAATCTCAATCAGAGGATTAACAATTCTTTCTCTTAGATCCATTGCTTTTTGTGCGTAGAGATCAGCATAGAGAACTTCATCTTCTAATCCCATATCTTTGATAAGACTGTCGATGGCCTCTAGTTTCGTGGCCAGAACATGAGAAGCTGCAACGATATACATAACTTCAACACCAGTGGTTGTTAGTCTTCTATCATTAAAATCTGGCATACTCGCACCAAATTTAGAGTTGAGATTTCTATTAATTTGATTAATCACAGTCATATCTGGTTTAATCACATTCACAACACCGTTATACTGAGAAAGAACTTTCATAAGACGATGACTTAAACTCAATTTTGTATAATCAGAGTTTCTAATAAGCTTATCGGCCATACCACCTGTGGTAAGAGCTTTCTTTACTTCTTCGCGGTCTTCAGACTTAAGAATATCTCTTGTCATAGAAGATGAAATTTCCATAATTCTGATCAATTCACCCTTATCAACATTTGCCATATTACCGGATGTAGAAAAATCCATGGCAATAGTATTCTTTCTCTTATTTAAAATGAGACCGACATTTTCTCCATTAAACTTCTGTGAAGGAAGAAGTCTTACTTCAAAAGCATTGGCCATTAGATGTGGATTCAACTGCATTAAAATCTCTTCATCATGAGCGATGATCTTTACAAATTTATTAATTTTTACTCCACTAAGTTCAGTACTTCCATTCTTTTGAGGTGACTGATCATTTACGTATTTATTAACAAAATTAAGAGCAATCTTTTTTACTTTCTTAGCAATACTTGATTTTTTGAAATCAATATTTCCTGCTATAAGACCAAGTGTTTTATCAAGTACAGAAGTATCACCTTCAAACTTGATCCCAGTACTTAAGAGATCAAACTTAAGGAGTTCTTTACCTAAGAAGACTTCAAAAGGTAGCGTCTTAAGTTTATCTGCATACTTTGATAATTCCTCAACACTAAGGTTGGCCTGAGCATTAACAGTAATTGTTTTCGAAGTAACTGGATATGTTTCACCAAACCATCTTGCTGGGTTATACCAACCTCTTTTTGATTTTGCGATATGAGAAATCGTCGTCGATAATCTCATCACACCATCTCTTACAATCTTTAAACTCATGTCTTTAACCATGTAGTAAGACTGCTCTTTATCAGCTCTCAGTTGTGCTTCAACGTCTTTATTTTGTTGTCTATAGGCATCGGCAAGGACTTGATTAATAAGTCTCTCTAATGAACTTAGATTAAGCTTTAAACCAAGATCTTTTTCAATTGTTGGAAGAGACTCGTTGATTCCTACAAACTCTTGTGAATCAAAGTATTCTGCTCTTTCATGAATTCTTTCTACATAATTACGACTTCTCACTCCATAACCAAGTGATAAGTCCAAATATGTTTGATTAAACTTCTTATCAAAGAGAGATTCAATATTCCAAACCTGAACTTTGTTGTCTGTAGCAAGAATCGTATCAGTAACAATTCGTGGGTCAAGCTTAAACTTAATTAGTCCTGAAGCTTCATCATATGTAATCAACTCTTTAAAGAAGAGTTCAGCTTTGCCTGCAACCTTTTCTTTTCCCGCAAGAATGAAAGGGTTACCTTCAATATCGATTTTTGCAAGCTCTGATAAACCATCAGTTCCTTTACCAAATAACTCAGGAAGTTTTTGCTGATAAGTGGTAGCTTGTCTTGTAATATTCTTTAGAATTGTCTGATACGACGTTTCCTCTTCAGGGTTTGGATTCGCATCTGTTGGTGTCATGGCCGTTGGATCTTCTATGAGAGTAGTTGCCATTGTATTAACTAAGGCCATCTTTACCCAGTTGGCCATTACACTTCCGTGTCCACTTGCTGCACTTAAGAATGTTCTTTCAGAGCCTGTAAGAATTGAAAAACTCTTTATATCTAAACCTAACTCACCTTCATCTAACATTCTCACTCTTAGTGAAACCTCAAATGGAAGGCCTGCTCCATATGTGTCTTCAGCAGCACGCCATGGCTTCTTAGACCACTCAATACCACTTCCCTCAAGTCCCATTTCCATAAAGACATTGATATCCATATTCATGATACCTTTTAAAACAATTGGAATATGAGGAGCATAGTAAACATCGATCTGTGGAAACATTTGCTCATTTTCAAACTCAAACTCTCTGAAGAATCTAGCAGCTTGAGTAATTGTGGCCTGACTAATTCTTTGCTCTAAAAATGGAGCTGTTCTATTTTTTTCATCACCACCGTTTCGAATTTCATTATCAAGAGTATTCTTTCTCTTAATATGAACAAGAATATCTGAAATATATTCTTGCGTATCTCTTTTAAAGGTTTCATATAGCTTTTCAGGATCTGCTTTAAAAAGAGGGTTTTTAACATTCAATGCTTCTCTAGTTCGTGAAGCTATATGAGTTTTCATTTGATCAAGTTCTCTTTGATCTCTTGTTTGAAGCTCAACAAAGTTCATCAGCTCCATTTTGTTATCAATATACTGTTGAATTTTCCTGGTTAAAAACGCTTGGGTCACTATACTGAGCGTAGAGTTCAGCTCTTTGCTCCTCAAGTGTGGTTGTATCGTTTTCATATCTTTCTGAAACATCTGTTAGCCACTGCTGACCAGGCTTCCAAGACCAGCTTCAACCCTAAGAACCATCATATCAGTTCCCTTTAAAAGAACTGGATTGATTTGCCACATTCTTATATCAGCAATTTCTGCATAGTCTTTTAACTGTGGAATTTTAGTGAAATCAAGTTTTACACTAATAGTATTTCCACGAAAACGAAGCCCTTTTTGTTCAATCATTTTCTTGATCTTAATAGCAAGGTTTTCTTCACTATCAGCAAGTTCAGGTTTTACATCAAGCATATAATTCATGAAGCTTGTATTTGTAAGAAGACCTACTAAATATTGGGAAGCTCTATTAAGAGCATTTAAATAACTATGACCATCAAGCTTAAACTCTACGAATTCAATTTGAAAATATCTTGTAAGAGCTAATTTCTTTGCTGTTGGTAATTTAAAACTAATATTAAATCTATGCTTGGCCTTAAACTCTCCGGCACCTGCAATCTCATTCATATCTTTAAGAATATCCACAGGAAGCTCAGCAACACCTTCCATAATTACAAGTCTATCCATTGGATCAAAATCAAATCTATCTAGAGAAAGAATCTGAGTACCAGGAGCTGTTAATGCTTTTATGGCCTCTCTTTTAACTAATTCAATGGGAACGTTAAGAATAACAATGCCTTCTTCAGCTCTCACACCAGAAGTCTTCATAGCATTGTAGGAAACACCAGAATCCATATCTTTTGCGTATACAGGATTGACGGCCATCAAAAAAGTAGACAGTAGTAATACCCAAAAGAGTCTTAAATTATGTTTATTCATAGACTTACACCTCAGTAAATTAATCATTCACTGTATATAGAGCAAGTCATGTGCCAAACTTTAATTATTTAAAACTTTATCCATTTCCAATAGGGCCACAGGGATGGGAAGCTTAGAAAAGTGAAACTCTAAACCATGAGTCTTCATAGATTCTTCAAACTGAGAAGATATATCTTGGTGAGGTCTTTCAATATTTTCGAGAAGATCAACTCTTGAAGAGCAGTGCCCCTCACTAGAGACATTCTTTTTATCAGGATTAAAAGCAAGACAGCCGTAAGGCTTGTGAGTAGGAGCAATGGGACAACCTAGGGATTTATGCATAAAGAACGGACAGGTATAAGTTCTTCGAAAACTACGTCCTCCAACTGATAGCTCATAATCAAGTCTATATTCACTGATATTGTCATTGAGCTTACTTATCAACTCATCATCCCACATCTCATTAGTGACGAGGAAAAAATAAAGCTCAGCGGCTTCTATAGGAGATATTTGCATTGAATTGTGGGACTGAGTACAGCAAAAGCCTTCACACGAAAAGCAGTTTCGGCCATTATCCTCCCCTGCTTTCATTAAGCTCACCAGTTCTAATCTCCTATTAGAAATAAGAGATTTTTCATTTATGAATTGAAAAGCTAAGTCTCTAAAATTTTTCATTTTTCCTATATTTTTACATCAAAGTTTCTAAGTAATTGAAATTAAGCATAAAAAACTATGTAAATCCTTCATCCTAACGTAGATACCTTAGGTGAATATCATCATACATGCTAAAAGGTCTATAATGAAAAAGATAATTACTGGTCTTTTGTTAACAACTTGCTTGCTAAGTAGTTGTGGTAAAGATCAAAAAACAGAAATAGTTGGTGGACTTGGAAGTGGAAACAACCAAGGCCAGGACGTGAACAATCAAAATGTTCAACTGGAAGATAGTTTTAAATCGGTGATAACTGGGGTCGAAAGTTTGGCAACAAACGAGTTCTTCGTTACGAAACAAATCAAATCATAAAAGACTTTGCACCATCTGTTGGCCGTGCCGTTACCTTTCAAAATAAAGGAACAGCTTTTTATATTGGAAAACACAATGGTGAATACCTTGTTGCTACTAATGCTCATGTCTTAACAAACGTTCCTTTTTGCCAAATGGGTCCTATGCTTAGCCCAAGGTTTTATTTTGAAGATTTTGCTGATGGACTCTACTGTCGACAAATTATTGGATCTTGGAAAGAAATTGACCTTGCCATTATTTCTCTTCGTGTCTCAAGAGATCAAGAGTACTTCTTTGACAGAAAAGAAGAATTTAAATTTCATAAGAGTGCCTCAGTCGATAAATTTACAGAACTTGTTACCTTTGGTCATGGGGAAGTAAATAATCCAAGTTATAAATTAACATATGACGACTCAAGCGATTGTAAGGTCCTTAGTCAAACCAATCGCTTTAGAAGCGTCTTAAAAGAAGATGATCCGCTCAAGCATAAGATCCCTTCATTTGCCACTGGATGTGATATCTCGAGGGGAGATAGTGGTTCTCCAGTTATTGATAAGTCCAATGGAACATTATTAGGAATCATCTGGGGAACTCGTAATAAAAAACCATTAAAAATTAAGTCTTCGGCTTATATTCATCTTTTATCTGAACAAAATCACGAGGATATTTGGAAGTATATGAGTTACGCAATTCCCACTAAAGAAATCTTTGATAGAGTAGAAAAATCAGTAAGAAATGATCGAATGAGATATAAGAATAGACTCATCCTACAATTACTCTTTGATATTAGAAATTAATCTGCTTTAAACTCTTCTTCTAATCCAGAATTGTCATCTAAAATAGCGTCTTCATCAAACTCAGGCTCATCAGAAAGTTGTAAGGCTTTATCAGAACGGTAATTTACCTTAAAGTTCTTCTTCTTCTTTCGTTTAGCTGACCCTGACTTTAGTACATTGAGAGAGCTCATAAGTCCTTTCTCATTCTTATCACTATTTAATTTTTTAGCCGAAGCTTTTGTCTTGGAATCTCTAAAAAGTACATCTGCTTTTACACCATCCAACTGTTCTTTTTTAAGATAACCACTAACCACCATTTTTTCTAAAATCGCATTTACTGTTTTCTCGCCAAACTCAGTTAAACCTTTCTGTTTAAAGCTCTCCATATTTCTCTTGGGATTAGGTAACAGCATGGCCAAGAAGGCCCCCTCTTTAGCCGTTAGATCTTTAGGGTGCTTATTAAAGTAAAACTTCGAAGCATTTCCGATACCGTAAACTCCTGGAGCAAACTCAATAACATTAAGATAAGTTTCTAAGATTTTTTCTTTGGAAAGGTTTCGTTCTAAAACCACAGAAGAAACAAATTCTTTGGCCTTGCGATATAGAGACTTGTCATTGGTAAAAAAGAGATTCTTTACTAGCTGTTGGCTAATTGTAGATGCTCCTCTCTTTCTGCCACCCTCTGTGGCCTCTTGTATAGCGTCTGCAATCTGATTTGAATCGTAGCCGCTATGATCATAGAATGCCCAGTCCTCAGAGACCACAATGGCATGGACGGCGGTATAATTCATTTGTTTAAGAGTTACCCAATTCTTAGGCTTCTTCCCGACAATTTTATAATCAACATCATACTTATTAGGTTCTTTAGGTCGAGCAGTCACAGTTGATTGAATATAAGAATCTTGCAAGCTCTCAATGGCAGAAGAAGGAACTTCTACAAAATACCAAACAATGGGAACAAAGATAATGATATCTATAACAATGATGAATACGAGAAGCTTTTTCTTAAAGCTCGATTTTTCAGACGACATGGGGAATCTCCTTTCCCCATTATTATAATAAAAAAAAAGGAGAGGTGGTATGCCTCTCCTTCATATTTAAACAATTTATTGGTCTTTTAGTCGAGAATTGTCAGTTTATCGCACTTATACTTCTCTGAAAGGGCCTGTAATAAAGCTGCTTTATTTCTAGTGCTCTCTACATCAAGCATCACTGTTCCAAGAAACTTCTTTCTTTTTGCCCGACTTCCGAGGTACTTATCCTGATTATCCTCACTTACAGCTTCTTTACGTAGTAGTTTTCTAGCAAATAAGCTTGATTTATGATGGTCTTGGATTCTTTCAAACTTTGATCGAATTGCATGTATTCCAACATCTCTCCCACCAGTTTTCCCTAAGAAGATTCTTGGAATATCACTATGGAAAAGTTCTTTATTAGTAGCGATAAAATCATATCCTTGCTGTGAAAGAGCGTCAGCACTAACCCATTTACGAATATGAGGCTTTAAATCCTGACAAGCAAAGAGAACCTTTAGTTCACCTATTTGTGCTGGATCTGGAAGCTCGTACTTATCATCATTAACATTCAAGTGATCACTCGCGAACTTCTTGAAGTTAGACTTAAAGTAACTATTTTCTTTCTTTGCCTGTTTTGTTGTGTACTTTAAAAATTTATAACCCCACTTTCCATAAACCTGCTCTGAAATTTCATCAAATGAATTTAAAATAGCTGTCTTATTATCGGTGCCATCGTCCCCTCTTGTGTATGCCTGAGAATCACCGACGATTCTTGAAAGTCTAGCGTTAACAAGTGTTCCTCGTTTAAGCGCTTCTTTAAGTGCTTTTTCTACATCCGTTTGCTTCTTAGCAAGATTTTTCTTATATGTTTGAACATTCACACCATCAATTTGTACTTCTGTTAAAAACTTCTTCTGTGCTGATGCTTTAAGGGCAGCAATATCATCTTTAATTCGATCAAAGTGAAAGAGAAGTGCTGCACGGTAAGTGTTATTAAATTCTTTAGCATCCATTTTATAAAGCTTCATAAACTCTTCACCACCTGAAAGAGCATCTAATTTTAGAAGTTCTTTTTTCAAGTCTTGATCAAGGAGTTCAATCTTACTAAGGCCTCTTTCAAAATAGTCATCGAGGTCAGCAACCAACTGCTCTTTTATAAGCATAAGACTACTTAAAGTATCTCTTTTAACCGCTTCAGCCGGAATATCACCATTATCTCTAATGGCCGTTTTAGTGATTTCTAATCCTTTTAAAACATTCTTTTCTAAAGAGACAAGTGCTCCTTGCTCATCTTTAATAAACTCAGCTTGTGCCTTATCAATATCTTTTAAAATAGCTTCTTGAGACTTTTTGTTGGCTTTAATTTTATCTTCAATAACTTTAATTAATCCTTTTAATTCTGCGTAGTCTTTTTGATGACCTTCAGTTGAAATATCAACAAGTCCTGAACTCTCAATATCTTTTCTAATATCGTAGAAAGCACAGTTAAGCTTAATAAAATTTCTTCTATCTTGATTATCTTCAAAATCAAACTTCTTATCAAAGAGATTATGAATCACTCTTAAAAGAGAAGCTACAGCAAACCCACCACCTGAAATCACAAGTCCATTAGCATTTGGAACCATTAGCCCCATTTGTGAAAAGTTTTGAATAAGGTCTGCACCTTTTTCTAAGACACCGCGATCAGAAAGATCACACTTTGACTTGAAAAAGAGGTTATTAAGATTATTTACAACTCCTGAAATATTTTGACCGTTAACTGTAGCATCTGTAACTGGAGTTGTTACTTCAGTTGTATTAACGCCAGCGTTATCCAATTCATTTTGAAGAGTGGTCGCTCCAGAAATTATTTCATCCAATTGAGTTGTGTCATTTAAACAATCAGTATCTCTAAAAAGTGTTTTAATTGATTCAACTTTTGAAAGTATATTCCCATAATTCTTACTTTCAAGAGGACAAGCTTCAGGTCTATTGAATTGTCCACCATGATAAGAGAAGAGTCTTTCTAGATTTTTCTTTTGAGCATCAGATAGGTTTGTAATTGGGTTCTTTTCAGAACTATTAGCAACTGTTGTACTTAATTCTTGTGAAATATTACCCGCTTGCAAGGCCATCATATTGGCAGCTAGAACAAAGGATAAAAATGCATGTCTCTTAATCATTACGTGATCTCCTCTCAAAATTACTAAATTAAGAGTGATACTAGCGCATTAAGTCAAAACCTCAAGAAACTTGAAATCTTTACAGGGTGGAGAGGTCTTCTTTTTGCTTAATATAGATGTGAGACAGGCCTAGAATGCCTTCTGAGCATAAAGAGTAAAGAGCTCCAAGCTCTTTCGCTTGGTTCTTATAGTCTTCTGGAGCGTTCTGAATGTACTCAACTTTCTTTTCAATGAGGATACATGAGTTTTTTAAAACCTGATAGGCCAGGAAATCTCTGAAAGATAAATCCTTAGGGTTAATTTTATCCATCATATATGAACGAACTTCAACTGATTTGTTTAAAGGTGCTAGCGTAAGTTTTTCTTGATAATTTAAATCACGTGCATGACTACGAACAGTGAGCACTAGAAAAAACATACCTACAATAAATAGGGCAAGCTTCACAATTTATCTCCTCTCCATGGAACATATAAAATGTCTATCTTACTATGCTGACTCTTTTACTCTGGGATGGCAAGAGTTATTCACAAAAAAATTTATTTGTTATAAAGAATTCTTTGAGATCTTTTAGATCTGAAAATATATTTTTAGCATCTTCAAATTCATTAAGATCATAATTACCTTGGATAAAAAATGTTTTCATATCCAATTCTTCAAGACGATCAGACTTTTTATCTCCAATCATAAGGCTATTTTTAATATCAATATTGCATTCCATATTTGCCATCAAGGCCATACCAGGACGAGGCTTACGAAGAAGTGACTCTCTTTTAAAACGTTCAACTTCACCATCTTTATGATAGGGACAATGATAAATTCTCTCTATATGAACTTCTTTCTCTTCAAACCACTGTAACATTTTATGGTGAAGTTCATTGAGATCTTCGAGAGTATAAAGGTTTCGAGCAATGCCAGATTGATTGGTAACAATAATGATTTTCATACCGTTTTTTATGGCCTCTTTTGCCAAATTAACAACCTCTGGAAAAATAATAAAATTATCCCACTTACTCACATAACCATCGTCCTTATTAATAATCCCATCACGATCAAGAAAGAGAGCACGTTCACTACCCATGAAAGTTATATGTAAGGGCTTAGATTCTAAATCTTGAGTATCAACTCTAGAAAGCTCAATATTTAAATTCTTTGATTCATCTAAATGGTAATCATAGTAATAAGCTTGGCATAAAGATTTTTGAGCAGCTCTTTTCACAGCTCTTTCTAACCAGAATTTCCAATCTATGTTTTTTAAATCATTTTCAGACTTAACTTTAAGAATAAATTCATCACTAAAGAAGTCCTTGAAGCTCAACCAGTGCTTCTGAGTTTCTTTTGAAATATCTTTTGAGAATTCAATTAACAATTTATTCCTTTAAGTATTTAGTTTAGCTTTTTGTAGACTTAATAGAGCAATTAACTTTAAGGGCCTTGGTGGTGAACACATTCATTGGCTTAATTCTAACTTGTAACGATAGTTTGCCATTGCCTAACTCAAAACTACTCTTTGTCTTATAACTATTATCACTCGAAGAAAACTGAAAGCCTAGGGCCTCTTCTTGGTTTTTATGATTTATTTCCACACTTTTAAAGTCATAGCGATCAACATTTTTACTTGGTCCATGAAAACAGATAACTTGAATCAGATCCTCTCGCCCAAAACCTAATAAACTTTGTAAGCACTTTTGAAAGATATTATCATTGAGAGCTTTTAATCTCTGAAAAGAATAATGAAGAGCTTCGTTCATGCGATAGTAATGCTGCAAAACAATCTTATTTAAATTCTCTGGTAGCTGTCCAGGAAGATGAGAAGAAGTCCACTGCTGATCAAAGCTTCCCTGAAAGCTAAGATTCATTTCATCATAAAGCTCCTTGCCCATTCGTTCAAAACTAAAGTCTAAAAGTTCATTGAGCTTTTCTTGCTCCTTTTCTACCGACTGATATTCCTTAATAGTGTCAAATAAATGAAAGTACTTGGTAAGAAATGATCTGATCCCACCACTTTTAGTATTCACAAAAGCATTAGTCTTACAAAGCTTAATACTGATTGGATGAATAACATCTGTGTCATTTTGTGACTCACCTTCAGTCAAAACAATATCGGCTTCTTTAAAGTGATCATCTATGTTGGCGGAGGTTTTACCTATGATAAAAACCCCTTCTATTTTCTTTTTTACTGGAATTGTATCGATAATAGATTCGACAACTTTTAACGCAAGCTTTGGTAACTGTGTCATTAGCAAAGGGTCATTATCCCGCAACCAGAGTTCATATTGACCGAGTCTATGTTTTAACTCACCTGCAAAAGAAGAATAGAACTGTGATAATACATGAAAACGGGTGGCCAACTCTTGTGCCACTAAATATTCAAAAAGGTTGCCCTTAAGTTCATTTATCAGAGCTTCACTTTGGCCTAATGTATCTAACGATTCCCAGTCTTTCATAATTTATACCTTGGCAAAGCTTAACCTCTGAACTAGACTAGGTCCATCAAAACTTAGGAATGCAAGGGAACCAAAATGGTTAATTTTCCCTCAGTGCTTGAGTCTATAAATGATCTTAGTTTGAAGCAAACAAAGGATCTTTTAGAACTCGCTAGCAAATTCAAAGGCTACGCAAATGATTGGCAAGGCCTCCCTACCCCGTTTATTAGAACTCCTATTATTGCAACTAGCTTTCTTGAAAACTCTACGAGAACAAAGCATAGTTTTGCCATTGCTATTAAAAAGCTCGGTGCTACTTATATTGACTTCAATGCTGAAACCTCAAGCCTTAAAAAAGGTGAAAGTTTAGAAGAAACACTACTTACTCTTCATGCACAAGGAACCGATCTTTGTATCATCAGAACAAATGTTTCCAATCAACTTTCTGAATTTAAAGATAAGCCGCCGATAAAAATTATTAATGGTGGTGACGGAATTAATCAGCATCCAACTCAGGCGCTGCTCGATCTTTTTACCATGAAAGAAATTGGACTAAGTAAGCTCCAAGGTAAAACAATCACTATCGTAGGCGATATTTACCACTCAAGAGTTGGACACAGCTTGATCGATCTCCTTCCACAATTTGGAATTAATCTTATTCTCTGTGGACCACAAGAATGCCTCCCTGATGATCTTAGTGCTGAACAAAAAGCCAAAATAACTTTAACTACAAATGTTGATGAGGCCATTGAGAAATCGGACTTACTATATTTATTAAGAATTCAAAAAGAAAGACATGAGGGACAAGAAGCAAGTTACTATGAAAACTATCCTGCAAACTATGGGATAAGTGTCGAGCGACTTAAAAAGCATGGCAAGAATATTCCAATCTTCCATCCTGGTCCTGCTAATGTTGGAGTTGAAATCTCTGAAGACCTGATTAAATCAAAGTATTACTTTGGTCATGAACAAGTTAATAATAGTGTTTATATGAGAATGGCGATTATCCAAGCCGTCCTCCAGAACCAAGATAAAAACGTAGGAATTAAATTTAATGGTCGTACCATTCAAGATCTTTGCTAATTCTCTTTATCAATCACTTTATAATATTTATTATTTTAATATCTTTTATTCTCTTTTTAGGAGTTACCCTTGAACTCAGAAAACACTCGAAAAATATTTAATAAAAACCTGACTCAAACAAAAGTATGGCTACACTTTAGTGATGGTACTTCCTTTGAAGCACGGTGCAACCTTGACCAAAGTGATGAAAGACTTAAAGAGGGTATCTGGGGAGAATCTGCTTTCACCACTGGGATGAGCGGTTACCAAGAAACCATGACCGACCCAAGTTTCCTTGGACAGCATATAATTTTTACCACGGCACATGTGGGTAATTATGAATTTGATGAGCGTGTTTCACAATCTAGTAAATGTCACGCAACTTCCTTGATTGCTAGAAATTTTTCTTTTAATCACTTCTTAGCAGATAATCAAACCCCACTTATTAGCCAGCTAGACACTAGAAAGCTCGTTCGGTATTTAACTCAAACATCAAAGAATCATATTAGTGTGATTACCACCTCAGAAGTTCCACCAAGTACTGATGAGTTCAATGAAGAAAAACTTATCTGTAACGACTTAGCAAAAGTCGGACAAGAGAAAGTAATAACAGAGATTGAAGGTGAAAACCCAATATGCTTAGTCAATTATGGAGTAAAGAATGCCATCGTTGAAAACTTAAAAAGCATGGGTCTTCCCTTAAAAACTTTTCCTCATACAGTCACAGCAAAAGAACTTTCTACTTATAATCCAAGTATGATCTTTTTAAGTAATGGCCCTGGGGATCCACGACGACAAACTCTCGCCATTGAAAATGTAAAAGAGATGCTACATCTTAATATTCCAATGCGAGGTATTTGCTTAGGACATCAACTTCTGACACTTGCCCTAGGAGCTAAAGTCATTAAGCTTCCTTTTGGCCAAAGAGGTGTGAACCATCCATGCTTAAACCATGAAACGGGAAATATCATTATCACTTCTCAAAACCATGGTTATGCCAGTGATGAATCGTCTCTGCTTGCTATCAAAAATGAAAACTCTCTAGGTAAAGAATTACTTGTTACTTACCGCTCTTTATTTGATACCTCTGTTGAAGGTATGGCCACTTCAGATAGTTTTCTTAGAAGTGTTCAATTTCACCCTGAGGCAAAACCCGGACCAAGTGATGCTCATGAGTTTTTTACTGAAATTGAAAATTACTTAAAAAATGATCAGAAATCTAATATCAATGAAGCAAACTTCACTCCTCTACCAGACCTCAAAAAGAGTATAAAAAAAGAAATACCTTATAAGAAAATTTTATTGGTCGGAAGTGGGCCCATCAAAATTGGTCAAGCATCAGAGTTTGACTACAGTGGTACTCAAGCCTGTAAGTCACTTAGCGAAATTGGCGTTAAGGTGGTTCTCTTAAACTCGAATCCTGCGACGATTATGACCGATCGAGAAATGGCCTATAAGACTTATATAGAGCCAATTACAAAAGAAACGATTAAGGCCATCATTGAAAAAGAAAATGTAGATGCAGTCTTATCAACAATGGGTGGTCAAACAGCACTTAATATCTGTGTCGAACTTGAAGAAGAAAATTACCTCAGCTCAAATGGTGTAAAACTCCTAGGTGCCAAAGTAGACACCATCAATAAAACAGAAGATCGAAAACTTTTTGCTGATGAGTTAAAGACACTAGGTTACTCTACTGGAAAAAGATTTGTATCTGAAAGCTCAAGTGATGCTCAGATGCTTGCAAAAGCTAAAGTTGGCTTTCCCCTTATTATCAGAAGGGATTATGCTCTCGGTGGTAAAGGTGCCGCTCTTGTTCATAACGATAAAGAGTTAGATGAAGTCTTGAACTCTGACATTAGCTATCCGATTACCATGGAAAAATCACTTCTTGGTTGGAAAGAAGTAGAATTAGAAGTCATGGTTGATCAAGAAAAAAATGGTGTCATCATTTGTAGTATCGAAAATGTTGATCCTTGTGGTGTCCATACTGGTGATAGTATTACAGTAGCCCCCGCCCAAACCATTAGTGATCGCTGTTATCAACAACTACGAACCATGTCTCTCACTATAGCTAAGCACATGGGTGTTGTAGCCGGTGGGGCCAATGTACAATTTGCCATTAACCCAGCTGATGAAGATGATATTGTTGTTATTGAAATGAACCCAAGGGTCTCACGAAGCTCCGCACTGGCTTCAAAAGCAACTGGTTATCCGATTGCAAAAATATCTGCTCTCCTTGCTGTTGGATATTCTCTTAGGGAGATTATCAATGATATTACCAAGGCATCACCTGTAGCTTTTGAACCTACTCTTGATTATGTGGCCCTAAAAATACCGATTTTCCCATTTAATAAATTTCCTACTTCATCTCAAGAGTTAGGACCACAAATGAGATCTGTAGGTGAAGTTCTTTCTCTTGGAGGAAGCTTTAATGAAGCTTTTTTTAAGGCCTTAAGAAGTTTAGAAACAGGCCTTGAGATTCCATCACTAGATCAGTTAAAGACAACTCCTCTTGAAATGGATCGAGAGTATATTGAATCAAGACTTAAGAAATCACTAGAACTTGGTCTCCTGTCTTGTTTAGAAGGCCTGCGTTTAGGACTAAGTGTAAAGGAAGTGCATGAGCTATCAAGTGTTTCAACTTGGTTTATCGAACAGATGGAAGCCTTTTGTGAAATTGAAAACCTGATAGAAAATGAAGATGGTTTTTTAAAGAGTCGTGAAAACTTCCTACTTTGTAAGAAAAACGGAATGTCTGATAAGTACTTGGCCTTTCTAACCAATCAAAGCCAAAGTGATATTTTACAATATCGTTACGACAATAAAATTTTTCCAGTGTTTAAAGCTGTAGATACCTGCTCAGGTGAGTTTGTGGCCCAAACACCTTACTTCTATTCAACATACACAGGAATAGAAAACGAAGCCATTTCCCTTTCTGATCAAGGAAAGTCAGTGATGATATTAGGAAGTGGTCCTAATAGAATTGGTCAAGGAATTGAATTTGATTATAGTTGTGTAAAAGCATGTCAGCGTCTTAAAGAAAAAAATATTGCTTCTATTATGATTAATTCGAACCCTGAAACGGTTTCAACTGATTATGATAGTTCTGATCGACTATATCTAAGTGCACTTTTTTCAGAAGACCTGTTTGATATTCTTCTAAATGAAAACCCTTACGGAATCATTGCCAGTTTTTCAGGACAAACGGGTATTAAGATTAGAGAGCATATTGAAAAAAGCTTTAGAAAAGACTTTCAAACTTTTAACTTTCTTGGACCAAGCCTTGAAACTCTTGATCTTACAGAAGATAGGAAACGCTTTGCTGAAATAACTCATCAAGTAGATCTTTCGCACACGAAAAGTGTGGAAGTCAGTGGTTATAAAAATCTTCTAAATGCCATGATTGAAATTGGTATGCCTGTTATCATCAGACCAAGTTATGTTATTGGTGGTGAAAGTATGTATATTTTCTACTCACACGATGACATTAATGTTCTACCGGTAAAACTTCGTGATGAACTCAAAAAGTCCGTCAGTGCTTTTCAAGTAGAGAACTACTTAGAAGAATCTATTGAATATGATGTGGATCTTATTAGAGACAATTCAGGAAACTGCGTCTTTACCGTCTGTGAACATATTGAATACGCCGGAGTTCATAGTGGGGATTCAGGAATGATGTCTCCTCCAGTGGTTCTTACTAATAAAAACTACAAACGAATGAAAGAGATCTCAATTGCGTTGGCCCAAAAGCTAGATGTTATTGGACCGATCAATTTTCAGTATGCCGTTAAAGGTGACAAAATCTACTGTATCGAAGCTAACCCAAGAGGAAGTCGAACCCTTCCTTTCTTAAGCAAGGCCTATGACGTCTCTCTTCCTAAACTTGCAACTGATGCTATGCTAGGAGAGAGAATTGAACCATGGGATAGAGAGACTTCAAAATACTTTGCGGTAAAGCAATCAACATTTCCATTTGATCGATTCTTACAAGATAATATTATACTTGGACCTAAGATGAGATCAACTGGAGAAACCATGGGTCTTGATAGTGACAAAGATAGTGCCATCATGAAAAGTTATCTTGGGAATTATCCAAAACTAAATCAAATAGGAAAGATACTTATCAGTATCACTGACCTTAACAAAGAAATTTGTCTTCCTTACTTAAAGAATTTAAAAAATCTTGGCTATGAATTTGTTGCCACAACGGGAACCGCCGAATATATCCAAAAACAGGGACTCCCTTGCCAAGCTGTTTCAAAAATTGAAGACGACGAAGGGATAACAATTCTAGAGGCCTTGAAAGATCCAAAAATTAAAATGGTCTTTAATATTCCAAGAAATACTGGCGAATCTAAAAGTGATGGTGAATATATTAGAAACACGGCCATACAATATGGGATTCCATGTTTTACTCGTAAAGAAAATATCGTGGCCGTTATGAGTGCCATCGTAGGAACAAAAATTGGACCACAGAAAAGCTCCCCTCTTTCACTTCAAGAGGCGCACTGTGAGTAATCTTCTAGAGAGAACAATTCTGGCCTTAGATAATATGAGCGAAGAAGAGATTCAAAACTTCTTAAAAACTCATGAAAGCCAAATACCAACACTTAAAATTGGTCTTGAGCTTTTTTGTAAACATGGTCCTGATGTTGTGAGAAGAATTCAGCATAGTTATGGCAAGAATATCTTTTTAGATTTGAAGCTTCATGATATTCCAAACACCGTTTTTAAGTCAGTTAAATCCCTTTCAGGGCTTCCTATTGAATTTCTAACAATTCACCTTAGTGGTGGTGAAGAGATGATTAGACAAGCTCTTGAAGCTGCAAAAGAATACTTACCCAACACAAAGCTTTTGGGAGTTAGTTATCTAACAAGTCTTGGCAATAGCGATTTTGATCAAAACTGGGGCATTAATGAAGCTTCTATAGAAGATCAATTTAAAAGACTTTTTACATTGGCCGCAAAAACGAGAATTCATGGAATTGTCTGCTCTCCACATGAAGCCAAGGTTTTAAAAAGTATTTCTTCTGAAGTCATCACTGTTTGCCCAGGAATTCGCTTTCAAGACGAAATAGACGCTGGAAACACACAAGATCAAAAAAGAGTCTTATCCCCTCACGATGCCATGAAAAGTGGAACTGATTATATGGTAATAGGCCGATCTTTAACTAAGAGTGATCGTTTTGCAGAAAGAATTAATTATCTAGAGTCGATACAATACTCTTAATTTCTTTTTGATAGTTATTAAGGGTATCAGTGAAAAATTGTTTCTGATTTGCATCTAAATCTTTTAAGAACTTAACCATAAATGAAAGAAACTCTTTACGCCAATCACTATAACGATCGCTGAGACTCCAATTTTTTATTAAAACACTCTCAATATCACTTGTTCTCTTCCCTATATTTTCTTCATCATAACAATTTAAAAAGTTTCTTATTCTTACAGATCGTCTGGCCAGTCGTGCTTTAGGGTTGATAAAGAGCTTATTGAAAGTAGAGTCCAAAGTCTTTCTTTGCTTTTCATTAACAGAACCAAACCATTCTTTTAAGTTTAGAAGATATTGATCTTTCTTTTCTTTGATAAGTTCATCTCTTCTAACCTTTATTTGATCTTCAATTCTTTCGTTACCGGCATAGAGCTTTTTAGTTAATCGATCTAACTGAATACCATTAATCCGTGCCAGCAAAGGTGAAATTTTTGGAATAACAGTTAAGACACTCTTATGATAAATATTTCTAATTCTTTCAAAGTAGTCTTTTACTTTCTTATCATCCATTTTATCAATGTCTGAAATAATGGAATTATTTAACTTAAGAACCTCAGGTAATACCTTTTCTTTATGCCAAGCGATATGCTCATCAACAACCTTATCGAAGCGTTTTAGGTCCTGTCCTTGAAAACGAATAAATTTTCGAACTTTAGAACTAATGATCCAATCACCGAATTTGTAACCTAAGCTGATTTTTGAACATGATGATATAAAAAGAAATGAGAGAACTAAAAGAATGATTTTCATAAATATATGCCCTTAACCAAGATGATTAAGGGCATAATAGACGAATTACTTCGCTTTGAATACTAATTGATCCTTAACAAGGAACTTTCTGAACTTAATTTTGTAATCCCCTAAAGTTTGTACTTTAGAAGCTGAAGCTTCAACTTTCGTTGAAAAAAGACCATTTTGAGAAAAAGTTACTCTGAAGATTTCAGAATCACCATTTTCTAGCTTATGAGCTTTTTTAAAGTTAAGTCTAATAGACTTTGTAACTCTACTTGGAACTGTATCGTAGTCAGCACAAAATCTTTCTTGTCTATAGTATCCACCTCTATAAACATTACGACATACTGTTTGTCCGTATCTGTTTGTGTGACATACTACGTCTCTATAACCTGGAACCCAAACATCTCTGTACGCATAACGAACACAAACATTATCAAGTTGTTCCATGTTGAAAGAAACATCTACTTTCTTTGGAGTCTCTTGAGTTCTTACAACTTCAAAAGTTTCAAAAGCAGCAGCGCCTCTAGTTTGTCCAAGTTTTCCAATAGAAACAAACTCTCCATTTAGGTTAACTGAACGTGAATCAGCAAAAATCTGTGCTGAAAGTGCAAATGCAAATAATACTGTTAATAATGATTTCATAATTTCCTCCCTTAAGAAAATTTATAACTCCCAATATGATTCTTCTAAACTATCTTCTTTTTCCGGTAAACCTCGTGATAAACGCGGACTATTTTGTGATAAAACTTCAAAACTTGCTCGATTAGCATACTTACTGATTTGATGAATCGATGAGTATGTTAAGAACTTCTCATTATGCTTTGGTGAATTTGGAACAATAACCTTATGGTATTTATTTGACGATATATCGTGCAGCAATGCCGCAAGTGCCGCATCCCCAGCTCCATTCGTATTTTCAACTCGTCCAGGGCCACCCATAAATGGATTTATATGAGTAAAAATTTTAATTGGTTTCTTGCAATCCATTTTCCTCATAGCACGAGAGTATTCAAATTGATTATAAAGAGGAAGAGACTTGGAATGCATTTTATCTTTTGTTTCTCTGGCGCATTCTTCGTCTGTATATCCACAGATATAGAGACCACTGGCCCCTACAGTCAGGAGGATAAGATCGGCATACTCTAAGGCTTTCTTACCAGCTAAAAGTGGATCTTCTTCATTAAGCCAATGTTTAGCTTCATTTTCATTCATGGCCACTACAGTAACATTCTCTTTGATGAAATCATTTAAGAATTCTTTCATGTCACTAACCAGATGACCGGTCCCAAGCGAAAGGACAACAGGAACGTCGTTTTCTTTAGCAATAGATACAGCTTTTAATGTACTTTGATACATTGGTGAATCTTTATCTCTTAACAAAAATGTCGTTATAAGAAGTGCACCTGCATTAGCAACGACATTGTGAGGAATAAACTCAGGATCAAGATCATTCATAATCCCTTTGCCAATAGCAAATGTTCGTTCCCCATCCTCAGTAACAAAACAAAGGGCACGTGCCATCGCACCTTCACAAGGCATGAGGTAACTGAGGTCAACATGTGAATTGGTTGTGCAAATATACTTGAAAGCATAGTCACCAACATTTATATGCTTACTAATACTACCGAGAGCGACAGAAGCATCGTCAGCAAGCACAGAATAATTATGTAATGTATTACCAACTGCTCCACCGGCAAACTCACCTATGACTAAATTATTGTCTTTTACTGTTTTATAGATGGATTCCATTCTTTCATCAGGAATGACCACACTTTCACCAGGTTTTAACCCTAATTCTTTTAAATATTCATTTGTAACTTTGACTTCTATATCAACGATTAACTGATCAAGACCAACGATAAATACTTTATGTTCTGAATTGTAATTGGAATTCAATGACTGCCGATTTTCAGCAGAAACAGGAAAATAGTGTTTACTCTTTCTCTTACCTGGAAACTTCATAAATCCTCATTATTAAGACTTTAAGCTATCAAACCCGTTAACTGATTGAAAACATCAGTTAATACTTTTTACACAGTCTTTTTCCCATTTAAAATTATCAAGAATTGGTTATAATAAATGTATGTATAAAGCTTTATTAATCTTTACTACTTACACTTTCTTTTCGCTTTGCGTTAGTGCAGCTCAGTTGGCCACAGTTAAGGTAAATAGAGCTGTTATCTATGGCGATATGGCAATGAAGGTTCCCCTTGGTTATGTGAAAAAAGGAAAGAAGCTTCAAGTTGGTGAAGTAAAGAGAAAGCGTGGAAGAATTCTGCCAGTTGCCATCAATGGTAGAGTGGGCTGGATAAAAACTAATGATATTGTTTTAGATGATGAAGTTAGAGAGTTCGAAGCAGGACCAAAAGTTTTTGAGCACGAAATCTTAACAGCTGATAGAGAAGCTGAAGAAGAAAGATATGATCCTATGTCAGAAAATAATTACATCATGCTTAGAATGGGTAATTTTTCTGCCAGTGAAGAATCGTTGAACGTAGTTAATAGTACTGGTTCATCAAGCTACACAGCAAGTATGATGAGTCTCTACTTCGAGCATCGTCACCCATATAAAAGTTATGCATGGGGAGCTGGGTTAGATTATTATAAACTTGAAAGTGATCTCATTACCTATCAAGTCCCTACCCTAAAAGGTCAAGTCAATTACATTCCTTTCAAATTTAAGTTTATATCTTTTGAAGCTTTTGGTGCTTTTCACATCAGTAGTGATGTAAAAGTAAAGTCAGCTGGATTAGGAACAAACTCTGGAGTCATGTATGGTCTTGAGTATGGAGCTTTAGCAAGACTCTTCCCAGATTCTAAAATAGGCGCTTCTGCTGGGCTAAGTATATTAGAGGGTAATCTTAGAAATATTGAAGCTGTGGAAAATACCAATAACTTCAACAGTGCCGTTATCAGTAAATTTAGTGGAACAACATTATTTATAAATATTCATTATAAAATCTAATTATTGAATTTCTACTGAGTCAAGATCTTCTGAAGTATCCTCTCCACTATCTTTCGCTTTTCTCAAAAAGAACTTTATTTTATCTTCATTACTTTCAAACTTTCCATCAGTTTTAATCGTCTCTCTCATTTTTTCTTTATATATCTTATCTTCTAATTCTTCAGAAATTTTTCTTTTTAATTTCTCAGACTGACTTTCTTTTAACATACCAGAGTTTTTACTAAAACTTGTTCCATACTTAGAGTAAGCGAATTGATAGAGGCCATGCAAATGAGATTTATCTTGCTCACCTCTTTCTAAAAACTGAATCATTTTTTCCATGAACTCTCTTCTTTCTTGTTCATGAGACCATGCTGAATACAAGTAAATCATTCCTTCTTGATCAATTTTTCTCTTATACTCTAGAGTTTGATACTCATTAAATATCACATTAGAACTACGCTCAGTTGTTGGCTTTAGAGAGATCCCTTCAAGGATTCGGTTTCTCGCAGTCATAGCAATTTTATCATCAATGACATAAGAGACTCGCACGATGAAATATCGATTACCACTTCGTATGTAGATAAGTTCTTCTTTGTAGTCAGACAACTTTCCATCTCTTGTTTTCTTATCAACGACTTCTACAATTCCTAAATTATTAGAATCATAGAAACCATATTTGATGAGATCTTTTGGAAATACCTTCATTCGCATATGGAGAATAAATAAGCGGTAAACCATTTCTTGATAAGGCATATTCCAAAATTGTAATTTATCAGTCACTGAAAACTTATTTAAATAAGGATCATTTTTAAAACTCATTTTAAAAATATCTTTCCAAATTTGAGGAACAGATTTACTAAGAATAAAGTTTTTAAAAATAGGCAAACGAAATAATCTCTGGGATTCAAAGTCGAGGCGCAACTCCTTCACCTCTTCATCCATAAACTTAAACATCATTTTTTTATTATCACTATTATTTAGTAACTTATAGCCTGCTCTTGTTCCACTAACATCAAGCTCCATCTCTGGGACTACTAAATATAGAGGATGTCGCACGGGAAAAGGTATATTGTAATTAACAAAGTGAAAGAGTTTCCACCTTAACTCTTCATCTTCATAATGCCAGTCAACCTTTGATAATTCATATTGAGATTCATCATAAAAAACTGACGGGAGTTTTTTTAAATTCAAAAATTCACTTTCAACACCCTTATTAACCGCTTCTTGATAAAAATGCACAGGTAATGAAACAAGTAAATTCATACTAAATACGAAGGTCGCAATGAATATGACTAAAATACTAACTTTTCTCATATCCTCATTTCGGCTACTTGCGAGAAATTCTGAATAAATTACTAAATCTTTTTAAAAATATATCGATAAGTTAGGAGTATGAGGATAAAAAATGAAACTATTAAATAAGAAAAAGACATTTATCATTCTAGTATCATCTCTATTTGCGATCACTTCTTGTGATGCTCCTCGAGATCGTAGAGTCGCCTCACAAAACGGATCGACTAGTAATCAAAGTATATTTGGAGATAGTTCGTCTAGTTATTATGACTCAGGTGATGGAAGCTCAAGTTCTTCAGGCTCTGGAAGTGGATCTGGATCTGGATCTTCCTCAGCAGTGACAATTCCAAGTCAAATCAATCACTGCCAATGGGCCACAGACGGAGAAACTGGCTTTGCTAGTTCTCACAAACATTTATCACCAGACGAAGACAGCTCTAGTAATGGAAATTATACCGTCTGTAAATCAACAGCTGATGAGAAAGATATTTATCTTCAAGTGAAACATCCTATTGATGATGCTCAAGTTTGTATCTTCCCTACATACCACAGCGGAAGTAATTCTGTTTATATTGGTGAACCAAGGTGCTTACTGGTTGATGACAATAAGAAAATCTATAAAGTATCTGTTCTTAAAAACCGCGCAGGATTTACTCAGTACCCAGTGACTGGCGTGATGATAATGAAAGATAAAGCATATTTTTATGATAGACCTTACTATCAAGAGATTCTAAGTCCAGATGCTTATGTCTTTTGCTCGAATTGGATGGCTCAATTTAATGATCCTAGCTACTGTGTAGAGTTTAAAAATAAAGGACACTTTGTTTATAAGCAGTTTTAATTCTTAAGCTTACCGCTTAACTGCTCACCTTTTTGATATTGACGATATATTTCACCATCAATTGTTGGAAAACTTATTATTGGAATAAGTGCCTCATGACCTTCTTGTACAGTTTGATTCAATTTCATACAAAGTATGAAGTAGTAGAAACTAACACCTTCGCGTTCATGGGCCTTAATATAGGTTAAAATCATATCCCCTTCATCATCTTTGTGCTGGTATAGCTCATCAGGCTCATTAAGGGTTGCTTCAAAGTAATCATCAAATAAATTAAAATTTTCAAAAGGTATATCTGCCGGAGATCTCTCCTCTAGCATTCTTGCTAACTCTTGGCTCTTCTTATGCTCAACTTCAGTTAAGACTTTCTCATCGACCTCTACCGATTGCTTGAGAAATCCTTCTTTTGAAGGGTCTTCTTTATAATCAACCTTCTCACCAATACGATAGTTCTCAACTAATTTCATACTTCTTGTAGCAGTTACTGAAATCACAAAACTTGGTTGGTTATCATAGACAAAGCAACTTACGATGAGAGAAAACTCTCCCCACTTTTGATCATTAAAATGAGAAATAAAAGTATAGTAAGACTCATCTAAAGCGGATTCGATCTTCCAAACTTCATCTGGACGCCTTAAGGCTTGATCCATAAAAAGGGGTTGCCCAATCACTTCTTCAATATCTTCTTTAAGAAGTAAGAGCTCTTTCTTTAATTTTTTTTCTTCTTTATCAAAATGTTGAACAATATGATCATAGAATTTTTCAATACACTCTTCTGTGCAAAAAGACCGTGATGAAGTCTCTTCAACAAATAAAAGATCATCAGGCTGATCAACGATAGATTTACATTCTACGCAATAATATATTGGAACTTTTAAAGACATTAAATGCTGATTCCTAGTGAAGCAAACATACTATTTCCGTACGCTCCTTCCATATCCCAAAGTCTCGCTTTTACCAAGTCAGGATCACGTAATCTTCTGGTTCTAAAAGTAGCACCAAGTTCTAGCATTACCCAAGGACTTAAGTTCAAATGGGCCTTTGGAGTAATAGAGCTAAAGCTCAAGTCTCTTGTAAGGACATTAGATCTTCCAGCAGCATCACTAGCAGAGATTTTATAATTATTTGCTTCAATAATAAATCGAATATCAGGACTCACACTCCAACCAACACTCGCCGCCAGAGTTGCAATATTACCAATGGCCATTTCATCATCTCCATCAGGAGTATCGGTAAAGCCCATTTCGTAGCCAAGGCCTAGTGCAAATTGATTAAATCTTTTTGCCGTTTTTAAACCAAAAACTTTTGTTGTTCTTTCTGTACCAAGCTCACTACCTTTTTGACCAAACACTGCACCACCATAGAGATCAATATTAGCAGCGTCTTGAACACTTCCAAACTGCAACCAATTAAATCCTAAGATCACATCTGGGTTACCTTTTTGGTATTCGTTACTTTCAGAAATTTGTTTTTCAGCACTACTTGCCTGCCAATAGCTAAAATCTAAGTAAATATTGTATTGGGTTTGAAAATGCCCTTCAATTTTTGTTTTATTTACTTTTGCTGAAAGGCCATCGAGTTCTACATTTGAGAAACCATGTGAAAGCC
>JAONMX010000089.1 GCA_028378565.1 Bacteriovoracaceae bacterium | reverse complement strand
CGCTAATCTCTTCAAAGTCTAGTGGTTCATGAAAATCAATTCCTTCAAAACCAAAGGACTTTAAGTTTTTACCAATAATTGCGAGTGCCATAATTTTAGGAACATAATTCTTTGTTTCAGATCTAAGGTAACGCCCTTTTCTTAAACGCCAAAAGTTCTCTGTTCCATATCTTTTAATGGCACGACTGACTTTATTTTCGCCAGCGTTATATCCTGCAGCGGCTAGCTCCCATGAACCAAATTCATCATGAAGAATCTTTAAGTATTTTGAAGCCGCAATAGTGGCCTTAATTGGGTCTCTTCTTTCATCAACATACCAATCGATATGAAGACCAAATCTCTTTCCTGTAAAAGGCATAAACTGCCAAGGACCAACGGCTTTGGCCCAACTCTTAGCTTTGTTTTGAAAACCTGATTCGGCCATGGCCAAAAAGATTAAATCTCTTGGAAGGCCATGTTCTTCTAAAATATTTCCTAAGATCGGAGCGTACCTACCGGCTCTCGCACCATATCTTTCAAAGAATCCACGCCCACGATTTAGAAAGTAATTAATCCACTTCTTAACCGCAGCATTGTAGACAACAGGAATATCAAAATAATAATTTTCTAAATTTAAATGTTCAGCACCATATAAGAAATATGTTTTTGTGGCATGATCTGTTGGTTGATCTGCAAAAATTTGCGAGCTTCCAATAATACGAGAAGCATCGTTATCACTCTCAGCAATTTGTGCAGCTTCAATCGCTTTTGCTCGAGACTCAGACATCTCGCTTAACTTGGTCACATCAGATGTCTTATTAGTATCTTTATTTTGACTCTTGAGAGAAGAACAAGACGTGAAAACAAGTAAGAACATTGTGGAGATTAGGCTAAATTTCATCATTTTGTAAGAACCTCAATTCTAGTTATACAACAAAGCACACTCTATTTTCCCTTTTCACAGTAAAAGGGTCAATACTAGCATAAATTTAACCCTTTACACGAGCTAAATACCTAAAAACTGGCACAGTTATCTGTCATCATCCTTCATAAGGCTATCGACCACGATTGTCCCCACAGCATCACCAAAAACATTCACCGTAGTTCTAAACATATCTAGTAGACGATCAACAGCTAAAATAAGACCAATCCCCTCTAGTGGAAGTCCTACCGCACCTAAAACAATACTCATGGTAATAAGTCCTGCTCCAGGAATTGCCGCAGCACCAATGGCCGCAAGAGAAGCTGTCATAAAAATAATAACCTGTTGGGCAAGAGTTAAATCAATACCGTAGGCCTGAGCAATAAAGATAGCCGCGACTGATTCGTAAAGTGCTGTACCGTCCATATTAATAGTTGCCCCTAACGGAAGAACAAATTTTACTGTTGCTTTATTTACTCCAAGGTTTTCTTCAACACTGGTCATGGTAATCGGTAGAGTTGCAGCCGACGAAGAAGTTGAAAAGGCCGTAAAAAGTGGAGCACTTAAACCTTTTAAAATAAAGATTGGTGATTTTTTAGCTCTGGTACACGCTACAAATAGTAGGAAGGCCGCATGACAAGTTAAACCGATAACCACAGTGGCAATATATTTTGAAAGAGAAACAATGGCACTGAAACCTGACTTCGCCATCACATCAATCATTAAGACAAAAATACCAATGGGTGCAAACTTCATAATGGCATGAGTAAGTGCCAAGCTCATTTCTTCTAAGCTCGCCATAACGTTACTAACCGCTTTACTTTTTTCAGTATTATAAAGAGCTACAATTCCCATAAAAATGGCGAAGACAATAATTTGTAAAACTGTTGCATTTGCCAGAGCAGCCGCTGGGTTACTTGGGATAGCATCAATTAAAACTCCAAGAACTGTCTGATAAAGACCTTGTTGACCTTGAACTTTATTGGCCATTTCTGCTGATAAACCACTTAGTCCTGCTCCACCTAACTCAGCTCCAACACCTGGTTGAATTAAGTTAACAAAAATGAGTCCGAAGAAAACCGCAATGGCCGTCGTACAAAAATAGTAAGCAACCGCTTTTCTTCCCATAGAGCCGAGAGCTTCTGGAGTACCAAGATTAAGCATGGACATATATATGGATGAAAATACGAGAGGAACAATAACCATTTTTAGAAGCCTAATAAAGATAGTCCCTAGTGGTTTTACATACTCACTATAACTTCCCATTCCGAATTGATGAATAAGAAGTCCAATAATGAGACCTCCCAACATCGCAAATCCAATTCTCTTTGCTTCTTTTTTGGATGACTCTTGCATTAATTGCCCCTTCGCTTATTTTTTTTAAAACGTTAAAATTAACTTAGATAGTTTTTATCTGGAATTATAACTTAAAGAAGTTGATTACAGCATGCAAAAAAGATTTTTTATTATTGTACTCTTTTCATTGGTTTTATCTTCCACCTTTGCAGAAGTGGATCCACCCAATTACAACTTCTCACTAGACTCATTAAAAATATTCTTCCCCGGAAAAAACTTCGCAGAGATTCAAAAGAAATACCCTAAGTCAGAGAAGGTTGAAGGCAATCAAAAAGATGGTATCTACAAATACTACGTTGCTCAAATTCGCTACAAATTTCCAGTCTTTGTTCAGTATAAGAACTCTCAAGTTGTAGATTTTTACGCTCGTCTTCCTAGCTACTTTCTTCACGATGTTTTCCATCAAAGCATGATCAATAGATATGGCAAGCAAGACCAATACTTTAAAAAATTGAATTCTGCTGTTTATATTTGGAATAACGAAGATGGTATCAGATTTACCTAT
Organism: Bacteriovoracaceae bacterium; assembly: GCA_028378565.1. Lineage (GTDB taxonomy): Bacteria > Bdellovibrionota > Bacteriovoracia > Bacteriovoracales > Bacteriovoracaceae > JAAEST01. The sequence continues at coordinate 1,751 of JAONMX010000089.1, read as the reverse complement.
TCTGGTTCATGCACCATAAATTGTTTCCCTATGTATCTCACAGGAATGAAAGCCGATGGAACTTTCCAAGGTCAGGCCATTGATCCTTTATTAAACAAGTTTAAGTTTCCTCAAGAAAAGCCAAAAATTTAATTTTCAAATTTATATTTGTAAGAAAGTTTTAAGGCAATGAGGCCGACAATAATCATAATGAGACAAAGAATTTGTCCCATGGTTGTGGTACCACCAAAGTAATAACCAAGTTGAGCATCTGCTTCTCTGAAGAATTCAATAAAGTAGCGAAAGACTCCATAGCCAATTAAGAAAGCAGAAGAAATAATTCCGTAGAACTTAACTTTTCTTAAAAGCACCCAAAGAATAATGGTAAGAACAATCCCTTCCATCACTCCTTCATAAAGCTGACTAGGGTGACGAGGATAAGGACCACCTGCTGGAAAAATTAAACCGAGAGGACTATCAGTCACACGACCATAGAGCTCACCGTTTATAAAGTTCCCCATCCGTCCAAAAAATAATCCAGGGGTACCGGCCAGACAAACGTTATCCATAACGTGTGGCCAAGAGACTTTATTTCTTTTAGCAAAAATATAACCACCAACAAGAAGCCCAATTATTGCTCCGTGGAAACTTAAGCCTCCCTGCCAAAAAGCTAAAAGCTCTGAAGGATTGTTTGCATAGTAATCCCAGTTATAAACAAAAACATAAACGAAACGTGCACCGATAAACATGCAGATAATCATTGTTGTAATGAGACTATCAATTTTTTCTTCTGCGACTTTAAAAAAACCTCGTTTAATAAGTTTCTTTAAAAGAAAACCTGCCAGCAAAAAGCCAACCACATACATGAAGCCATACCAACGAACAGAAAGTGGACCAATTGAAAAAATGACGGGATCTAAATCTACAACCATGATTCATAATTTCATTAATCAGGAATCATGGCAAGTTTTAAGAAAAAACTTTGTTAAGCAGCTTCTGTTTCGGGACTCATATCCGTTCTTGGTTTATAAGAATCATAAGGATAAATTGAGCCTTCAGTTATTCTTGAAATTGTCTGCAAAACTTGTCTGATAATATTCGAGTGTCCATAGCAATCAAAGAAGCTAGTATGCACACTTAAGAAACTAAGAAGCTCTTCACTTCCCATTCTTATATTTCTATTTTTTAAACTCTTATCAAGCCTTAATATTTTGAATCGAAAATTCATACTCTCAACACCATCAAAAGAAAGAATTTTTCGTTCTCTAATATCGAGATATATAACCTCACCCTTCGCTTCTTTTTGCTTCAGAACAACAACTCCATCTTCAACCGGCACACCCCAAAATCCGATCACTCCAAAAGGAGCAAGGCACCAGCTTAAGTAGCGATTGATGACTGTAAAGAACTCAGCTGAGAACTCCGTTTTTCCGAAGAAAGGACTTACCCCCATCTCCCACTCGCTTACTCCCATTGAATAAACCATGAGACCCATTTCTTTATAGCGATAAACTTTGTATCCATCTTTAGGCACGATACTTTCTTTTCCGTAACGATCACTTTCTGAAACAGACTTTATTTGCTGAAGAACGGTAAAATTTGCCGGCTTAAGGGTTAATAACCTACCGAACTCCTCTTTCTTGATCACATTTGTAACATCAGAAGCTTCTTTCTCACCCATTTGTGAAAACTTCATTTTTGTAAGCAAATCATTAACTTCATGATTGAACTCAGATGCCTGAAACCTCAAAAAAATCGGGTACCTAGAGGTA
>JAONMX010000087.1 GCA_028378565.1 Bacteriovoracaceae bacterium | reverse complement strand
GTGAGAAACTCTTGGCCCTCAATCCAATGATAAGAGGTCGCCTTTTAAAGAAAAATGGAAAAAAAATAAGTTACGATCCTTCAAAGAAGTATTCAAGAGAAGAAGAGCGTGCTCAAAGGATTAGAAATAGAGGGATCAACCTTTCTTATAAAGATGTCCTTTCACCTTCAGAGAAAATTGTTAAGGGACGAGTCTTTTCAAAAACGAAAGGAGAGCTTCCTGAAATTAGTGTAGAAGTACGTTATGCTAAACGTCTCGATATAGAGCTTGGAGATATCCTTGAGTTTGATATTGCTGGTCTGCCGTTTAAGGGAGTTGTGGTTAATTTTAGAAAGGTTAACTGGACAAGCTTCTTGCCAAATTTCTTTTTAGTTTTCCAAACGGGTTATCTTGAAGATGCTCCAAAAACTTGGCTAGGTGCAATTTCACAATTGAGCGATGAAGAAATAAAAAATGAACTTCAGCTAGATCTTGTGGAAAAATTTCCAAATGTTAGTAGTATTGATGTTTCCCGAGTCGTAAATAGGATAAAAAATTTAATGACTCAGATGGCCTTTGCTCTTCAGGCCATGGCCTTTCTTTGCTTTATAGTAGGTGTTTTTGTCTTATTCGCACTTTGTAGAGATCTCAGTCTTAGGAAGCTAAAAGATGTAGCACTCTTGAAGGTTGTTGGTTTAGTAAGTGCTCAAATTAAGAAAGTCTTTATTATTGAAGTATTATCCATTGCACTTTTAAGTTCTATCAGTGCTTCTCTGTGTGCTGTGATTTCAACTTTTATCTTTAGTAATTATATATTTGACTATAATAGTCTTCCATCTCTTCAATATGCTTTCTTTGTACCAATCATTATTTTAGTTATATGTTATTTTGTTTCTTTATTTGCATATAAAAAAGCCCTAAATGTAAGTGCATCTTTCTTTCTAGAAGACTAGTCGCTATAATAAATCTATACAGAGGTACTTATGAGTGAAAAAAAGAATTCTCAAGATGGAGAATTGATTGTTAGAACACTGGCCATGCCAAGTGATACAAATCCAGATGGTGATATATTCGGAGGATGGCTTTTAAGTCAGATGGATATTGCTGGTGGAATTTTTAGCAAGAAGTTAGTGAAAGGAAGAACTGTAACCGTTGCCGTTGAAAGTATGAACTTTCATAAACCGGTTTTTGTAGGGGATGTTCTATGCTGTTACGCTAAGCTAATCAAGATTGGAAAAACAAGTATTCGTGTGAAAGTTGAAGCTTGGACTATTAGAGCTTATCAAGATGAAAGAATTAAGGTGACTGAGGGTGAGTTTATCTATGTTGCCATTGATGAAAACCGAGCCCCAAAACAAGTAGGAAAATAAATGGATGCCATTCTAGAAGTTAAAGATGTCTCTAAATTTTATGGAAGTTTTCAGGCCTTAAAGTCTGTTAACTTATCTCTAAAACCTAATTCTATCATGGCCCTTGTCGGTCCTAATGGAGCGGGGAAGACATCTCTTTTAAAATCGATTTTAGGACTTGTAAGTTTTTCATCAGGTGAAATTTTAATTAATCAAATAGATTGTCATGATTATAATAGTAGAAAGTCATTGGCCTACTTACCCGAAAAATTTATATTCTATGATTATTATACAGTGAAAGGGACAATTTCTTTTTTTGGACAAATGTATGGTTTAAGTGGTTCTGAATTATCAGAAAAAATTGATGCCATTTCATCAGAGCTTGGTATCAAGGATCTTCTTAATAAGAAATTGTCTACTTGTTCAAAAGGTCAGTTGCAAAGAACAGGCATTGCCTCAGTTTTGATTTCAGATTCTGATACCATATTTCTTGATGAGCCATTCTCGGGCCTTGATCCAGTGGCCATTAAAGAGTTAAAGGATACTTTGATTAAATATAAGAATAAGGGAAAAACTATTTTTATTAATAGTCATATTCTCGGAGAGATTGAAAAATTTTGTGACGAGTATGCAATTATGAATCATGGTGAAATTATTGAAGTGGGTGAGTTTTCAAAATTTCAAGATGGAACTTTTGAAGATTATTTTTATAACAAGGTTAAAGCCAATGCTTAAAACACTACTGATCAACACATTACTAAAAGAAGCTAGAAGTCGTTCACTTCTTTTCCTAGGGATTTTTAATATCATTATTTTGTTAGTCATGGTAACTGTTGTTAAGTTACTTGGGGAAAACACTCTTGCACAAGAAGGTTTAAGTGTTGTAGGTGGTGGTGTTATGGGCATCTACTTTCTTGTTATTAATTGGTGGATCACTATTTTGGCGTACCTATTAGGCACAAGTGCTATAGCAAGTGATCTAAGATCTGGAATTGTTTCTCAACTCGTTAGTTTTCCTATCCCACGATGGCAATATATATTAGTTCGAATCGTAGGCGTATGGATAATTGTTTTAGGTTTCTACTTTGTTTCAAACTTCTTGGGAGGTTTTGCTTTTTCTGTTATTACTGGAGTAGAGGTTTCTTTTGGAGGAGCAATCGTTGCTTTTTTGATTAATCTACTACCGTTATTGGCGGCCATTACTCTTGCTGTTTTTCTTTCATTATATATCCAGCGAATTTTTGCTTTTGTTCTATGTAGTTTCCTCAGTGTTATTGTACAAATTAGCACTTCTGGTATTACAAAAATTGGGCTCGAGAGAGCTCTATCTGAATTTGACCTTTATAAGTCTATAGGTCTCTTTTTTCATTTTCTGTTTCCTCATGTTTCTGTATGGTCTAATTATGCTAGTTCTTTTATTTTTGGTTCGGAAGCAAGCTTCAACTCAATGTTTGAGGTTCCACACCTTGTGGTCATAACAATGGTCTGGATCGGATTGATTTCATTTATATTTAAGAAAAAAGAATTATAAATCAATTTCTTCTTTTGAGATTAGTTTATGTTCGCCAATGGGTAAAATTGAAAAAGAAATTTTACCTATTTCTAGACCTGATTCTGTCTTAACATAGATACGCCAATTTCCAGGGACAAAGTTCTTTTTAAGACCATAACCTCGAAAACCATCTTCTCTTCCACCAAGAAGATTTAGAGGAATCTTATCGCTCTCCATCCAGTCTCCACCTTTTTCAACCTCCCAATGAAGATAAATTTTTTGCTTAAACCCTTTTGGTGCAAAGACTCTTGTAAAAACAAAAAGAATATCTCCCTCTTTAGCGTAGAAGGGATTAGATGAGTCTTTCCAAATGAAGTAGGGTCGTCTTTTATAACTAAGTCTATATTTTGGATATTCTTTTTTTACTTGATGATAAATTCCAATCTTTTGTAAGTGAAGCGGGACAGGTGGCAAGGATTTTGTAAAATAAAAAGCTGACATGGTCAGAGTGATTATTAAAGAAGGTTTAATCCAATGTTTTACAAGAGTGCTATCTTCGTAGTCCGACTTTCTTAAAAAGTGAAAAGTAAGAAAGGAATAAATAATAAAAAGGATCTGTGTTCCAATAAAGATGAATGGGTTAAGCGAGGCCATTAAGACGGGAAAGAAAACCACAAAGAAACTATTAACCGCCATTAACATTAAGATGATTTTAAAACGAGTGGAGCTGCTCTTTAGATAGCTTGATTCATTAATGAGTAGTAAAAAGATAATAACCCCTAAAAGCACATGTGAGATCATATTGCTTGAGCTTTTAAAGAAGAAAATAGTCATGGCACTTAAGAGGGCACCGAGGCAGAAGTGAAAAGCTTCAGTTCTATATTCTAGTACGTATTGAGTTATCTTTTTAGGGTAAGGGATAATATTTTTCTTTAAATAAATCTCAATGAGAAATATTTTTGCAACGATGATATATAAGAGAAGAATGTAGAGGTTAGATAGATCATCAATTCTTCCTAATGTAAAAATGTCGAAAAAGAAGCCTAAGATGAAGAAGGCAATATTATAAAATTGCTGATATTTTTGATGAAGTATTTCGAGCTTTTGTTTCACTAGTCTATTATGGCCTAGTTATTGATTGATATCTAGTTCGCTTCCCACAAATCTAGATATCCATGGTCTTCTAAGGAAAGTGTTTTGACACTATCTTGATTAAAAAAGAAGACAATTTTGAATATCATAGCGGATGATAAATCTAGAATTTTTAGTATTGATTGGTACATACCTTCTCCTTAAAAAGATAATAGCTTAGGATCTTGGGTATGTGTTTTTGAATTGGCCTATGGTTTAATTAGGAAGAGGTTAGGAAGGGTCTCAGGGCGAGACCCTTGATATTAAAGATTATCGACAATCGTTATATCTTCTAAAGTAATCGCTACAGATCGAAGCTGTGTTCTGGCATTGAGAATCGCTAAAGGCACGGTATGTACCCCAAGAACAATATCTAGTTGGAAGCTGTTCAACGACCACATTTAATTGAGCACTCTCAACTTCTCTTCCATTATTTGAGAAAGTGTAATTAACAATGTTTTGACCATAGTCGAGTAAAGGTCTTTGAAAGAGAGTACTTATCCAAAGGTTAATTCTTTTTGTGCTCACACCGTTTTTCATTCGAGATGACTTATCACGAGAGTCTCCATCTTCATGGATGGCCTCGAGCTTAACCTTATCGACTTCTTGAGCTCCTTCATATGTAAATTTTGAAACTGAGGAAGGAGATAGGTAACTATCATAGCAATTGACGATTCTAGTCTCAGTAGGACAGTTAACAGTCACAGTTCCTTGAA
>JAONMX010000088.1 GCA_028378565.1 Bacteriovoracaceae bacterium | reverse complement strand
ATGGAAGGGCACGGTTTTGCTACTCATGGAAGTTCCGATGCTGTAAGCCGTTATTGGGTTTGGACCATTATTGAAGGAGTAAGTATTATTCCTCTAATTGGGGTTGTTAGTAGATCCGTTGTTACGGGAACTAAGATTGCTACAGTTTCAACAAAAACTCTTCTAAGAAATACGGGTCGTGTTGGCTTTAAGCAATCATGGCGTCTTGCTGGTCAAGCTGGAAAAACCGCAGCAAGTGAAGCAGATGTAAATTTAGCTAAGTTTGTTCTTGGATTTAACTCACTAGCAGGACAAAGTAAGCAGTTTATTACAACGATAGGTAAAACAAATAAGGCACTCGCTGCAAAACTTAGCAAGATGCTTACGGATGGACTTGATCCACATATATTTGTAAAAGCAATGGAGAGAGTGAAGAAAATTAGACATCTTTTCACATCTGGAAAAATTTCTGCCAACTCTATGGCAAAGAGAATGGGGCAGTTGCTACAAAGACTTAAGAATCTTGCGAAGGCAGGGAAAGGAACAGCTGTTCCTTATGTATCAAAAACCGTTGTCGAGGTTACGCCTAAAGTAATTGACAGCAAAACTGCGAAAGTTGTTTCAAGATATTTTGGACACAACCCAAAATCAATGAAGAGATTTATGGGCTCTTATATTCGTAAGCTTGATAAGGCGAAGAGAGTGGTTACTAATATTGAAGATGGGAAAACTTATATTGGAAAAATTCCAGTACTAGGGAAAGTTGTTAACTGGTATAGAAAACTTCGTCTTGAGCAACTTGCTAAGTATGGAGATAAGATCCGCGAGCTAGATAATGGATTAGCTCAACTTGCTAAAAATGGTGGAGACCTAGAAAAGTTTGTTTTGGATAATATGGATGATCTGACAGATATCTTTATTAAAATACCAAGTCGTAAGAGAGAGTGGCCTTATATGTTACTACTTCAAGGTGGACCTCATATTGGTGGACCAAACTTTGGTAAACGTGTGGGAGCAATCTCATGGATGTCAGACGGTCTCATTATGAGAAAGTTCTTTAATGCTAGATCGAGACTTATATATGAGTCAATGAAAGCTCAATCAAGATCAGTTCTTGGACTAGAGAAATATATTGCACAAGAGACCACACTACAAGCAATGAGAGCTTTTCAAGAAAGTGTTGCTGATGCTGTTGAAAAATTACCTGAGACTCAAGCAAGGCAGCTTGTGAGTCGTTATCATCGAATGGAAAGCAAGATGGCCGAAAAAATTGTGTCAATTGCACAATCAAAGATTGATTCAAATGGAGTGATCGATAGAATTAGAAAAGCACTCTTAAAAAGTGGGCATCGTGCTCATATGAAAATTACATCTTTAGATGAAGCATCAGTTCGAAAGATTTTATTTTCACCAGAAAGTCTAGATGAGAAAGCAATAGGTGAAGTTCTTTGGTCATCAATGCCTGTAGAGGACTTATTCAACTTAAGAGAAGTTGGAGATGTTGCCCATAGAGTGATAAGAGAATTGTCTCAGTATGAGAATGTAGATGGATTCGAACGGCTTTTAAACGCTCTTAAAGTAATGGTTATTAAGAGAGACCCAGGTGTCGTTGAGATTATGTAATTATGCTATCAGACTCTAAAGAAGCACTTTTTAAGCTCTAGAGAATTAACATAATCGTTAAGCTCAGTACTGTCTCCAGCATCTCTTCGAAGAACCTTAAAGAAGGCTTCTTTTTTACTAGCAGCTGAAGGATCGTTACTCGCTTCTTCTAAAACCCTAATCCATTCTGTTCTAATAGCATCTGTCATAGAGTCATCATCAACTAGGCCATAAAGTATATGTTGATTATCTTTGCTGATTAATTGAACTTTTCCTTTTGAATCTTTACTAAACTCAAGAATAGCATTAATGAGTTCTCTTTGTTTTGAAGATGCAGGGCTTGATTCTTCTGCAAGAGCTAGAAAGAGAGCAAGAGTTCTTTCTTGACTAGGTCTAACAAGCTTTCTTGAAACTCGACTATAGTCTCCAAGCTCAAGTTCTTTCATCTTCTTTGTAATGAAGTAATTTAATTGATCAGGTTTTCTAGGTACATAAGATTCTAGAAGTTGCTTTGTTGATGTATCGGTCATTTCTTCAAAGGTAAATTTAAATCCATGTCGGCCCAGAGTTTCTGATACACAGTCTGCACAAGCCAAAATGGTGGCATTTTTAACTCCATAGCGATTTGCTAGATAGATAAGACTATTTACTGAATCAACTAATTCTTCTTTTGTAACATTGTCAGAGTTTTTATTTAGTAGCTGAAGTAATTTTTTTTGATAGAGAGTATCTCTTTTATTGCCTTTAATCGATTTTAGAATTTCAACAAGCTTTGATTTAGAGGGAATATCACTAGATGTACTAAAGCTTAGAATACTATTTGATATATACCGAGTTACTCTTTGAGCAGCTGCGTCTTCAATTCCCGTTTTTAAAAATAGAGTTTCAAGTCCTGATTGGGTTAGGAAAAGATCAATAAGCTTTCCTCCACCGGCTGCCTGTAATTGTACTGATAAAACGAGTAATGTAGTTAAAAGTATTTTTTTCATGCTTCTCCACCTAAATTTATGAATACCTTACATCCATTTATCGGCAATTAGAGCTAAGTTCTTTAGTGCAAACAGTAGTAGATTAAAACTATCAAATCCTTAAGGTTTTTGGCCCCATTTACCGATAAATAGCTGATGAAGTGGGTGAATCAACTAGTATTACTATTTATCATAACAATTTGTTCTGTGAGTGCAGAGTTCGTACAGGTACGTCAGCTAGAGTATAGCTCAAAAAAAGTGAAGCTTTTTATTGATTACGATGAGTCATTGTACTTTATCGAGATTGAAAAAAACTCATTATTTTCAAAAAATAAAAAATCTAGAAATTTTGATTTTCAAAGCTTAGACGACTACTACGCTTCTAAAGAAGAAGTTAATGATTTTTTAAATAAAAATTCGATTAAGAAAAAGAGTTTCCAAGAATTGATGTTTCAAGAGTTTGAAAGTTATTTACTAATAGGTAATAGTCCAAAGACACAAAAAATATATGCTCTAAGGGACAATAGTATTATTGTGAATTCTAGAAGTTGGGTGCAACCAAAAGTGAAAGTACATGAATCCATAATATTCTCTGTAAAAGGAAAACAATGGAAAATCGGATTTCTTACAAACAACAATATGGTGACTGCTCTCTCCATTATTAATACTGAGGAGAACCTTGATGCTCATGATATTGTAATCTCAGGTAATAAACTGAATGTTAACCTTGAGGATGATAATCATTTTTCGGTTACGATTGAAAAGCTAGAAGTCGGATTTAATGTCGCAGTTGGTATTTCTGGTCAGCTTAGAAGTGTGATGAATCTTCCTTATAATTACTCTGTTAAAATGAAAGATAATAGTCTTTTTATAAAAAAGCTTTTTCTATCACTTCGAACGAATATGGAAAAAGAAGATGGTGTACAGCTTTTAAGTAGTGATGCTGAACATGAGAAAATAGTTAAAATACCGGAAACAAATGACTATTTTAAAGATTTTGATAATGCGAAATTTGAAAAAATAAAGATTGATAATATAAGCACTACCGTTGAGTCGCTAAATTATCGACACTGCATGATATACAGTATTCTCTATGGATATGAGTATGGTTTAGATACCGATGAAGATGTATATGAACAAATGTGTTACAAGTATGCTCTCTTTAGCACAATGCCCGAAAATAGTCAGAAAAACGAAGCAGTAAGTTGTCTTGTTGAAGGCCAAATTCTATTTCAAATTAAGGATAGTCTCTTTTGGAGTAATTATAATTTAATCAATAAAGATTCTTCTTCTTTGATGAGTAGTTGCTTGGCACAGGTAAACTATACAAATGTTAAGTCACAGGTCGGAGAGCAAGTACGAAATGATTTTTTAAAAAATGATAGGATAAAACCTGAAACCTTGAAAGTCATTATTGATACTGAAGTTGATGAGTGGAGTAAGAAGTGTGATGAGAAAACTTATAAGAGTGAACCATGTCAAAAACGTTTAAGAAACCTCTCTGAAATTATCTCTACTAAAGTTTATTTAACCAACTTATTTAATGAAAGCTGGAGCGGGAACTTTATATCAAAAGAACGTATATTAAAAGAGTTTAATCAGTGTACCCATGATGTAAAAGAAAAGAATATTGGAAACTTCACTTGTTTTAAAACAGCACTACTACGCTATGCTAGCGTAATAAATGAAGAAACGATAAATCCACTCTTTATATCTATAGGGATTGATAAGAGGTGGTCAGGACTGTCTGAAGAATTACAGAAAAAAGTTAAGTCGGAAATAAATGATTGTATTGAGTATCAGTTACTAGATTTTGAGGATTCGAAAGTTTTAAGTGATGAATTTACCTCCGTCGTAACGTCATGTCGACTTAGTGGAGTAAAAATTGTTGCTGTTAGTGAATATGCGGATATCTTTCTAAAAAAACTTGAACGTCTCGTAAATTTTCTCGACGATGTGAAGTTACAAGAATTTAGTAAATCATTAGAGAGAAGTCTTGGTAAGAAATTAAACGGAGACCTTACACTTAATCTCATGAAGAAAGCTATAGC
>JAONMX010000086.1 GCA_028378565.1 Bacteriovoracaceae bacterium | reverse complement strand
AGTGTTTGAACAGCATGGAAAAGTTTATCTTTTTCCTTTGGATCATCAATGTATGTATCAATTAAAAGTGAGTAAGTTTCACTATGGATATTTTCCATGGCGATTTGAAAACCATAGAAACATCTTGCTTCTGGGATTTGTACTTCGTTGTAAAATCTCTGAGCAAGGTTTTCGTTTACAATTCCATCACTGGCAGCAAAGAAAGCTAGAACATGACTAACAAAGTGTTTTTCGTTGTCATTTAATTTTTCCCAGTCTGTTTTATCAGAAGCAAGGTCAATTTCTTCGACTGTCCAAAACACTGCCATGTGTTTTTTGTACATCTCCCATACTGAGTGATACTCGATTGGAAAGACTACAAAGCGATCGTCATTTGGGGCTAGAATAGGATCCATGATATCTCCTTTATCATTGTGTGTGTGAAAGCGTACCTGTTGCTTTCTGTGGGGTTTACTAACAATGAGAGCGCGAAAAACCATGAAAACAGCATAAAGCTGGACTCAAAATTAAATTAAATTTTGTCATAGTGCTTGATCTTTTCCCTATATTTTTGTGTGTGTGGTTGGGAAAAAGCCAATAAAAGAGTTTTCGTCTCTCAATATTATTCTATCAAGTAACTTGAAATTTTGGGAGCCCCTTTTTAGACAGACAGTGTCCATATATAGTGTTGTTTGCTTAGAATAGGGGATGAGATACCTCTATCTATGTTTAAACGAGGGTAACTTTTTTCTAAATATTTCTTACACTGTATTGTACTTATGAGTCATTGGATACTTGCTGCATTGCGCATAAATAAAAAAACCCGATTTCTCGGGGGTCGTCGCTAAAAATCTTTGAGTTTGTTAATTTATTGACTCAAAAAATTAATCTAATACTACTTTTATAGATTCGATGATCATATTACCTCGAACTGATAGTGTCGCTTGCTGAAGCGTCATAAAAAGGTCTCCCCCAAACGGAAACGTTACACCTGATCTACCAGGTCCAAGCCTTACTGCTGTACCTGGACACTGTGAAGATCCTCTTACGTCTCTTCCTTTACAAATTCTCATTTGACCATTCATTCCACTGTTATTAACCACAACTGCAATTCTTTTTACTCTAGATCGTGCTTCCGAAGAAGTTGCTCTTAAGACTGAAGCGACATCCATTAGTTGATCACCGTTAATTCTTTGGTAAACAGTTTCTTCAATAACGTTTCTATTTCTTGGTGGTCTCGGTCCAGGTCCATTTCCACCTCTTTTTGTTTTCAAGGTAGCACTCACTGATTGAACATATACTTCACCTTTAAATTGTACTTGGATTGTTCTTATTTCATCACCGATTGTAAGTCCACGATCTAGTCTGAAAGTAACATTTCCGCGATTGATACTTTGTGAGAAACCTTCATGTCTTCCATTAACTAAAAGTTGAGCTGTTGCTCGGCCACGTCGGCTCATATCTTCGGCCTTAATAGTAACTTCCATTACATCTTTACCTTTATGTTGAGCTAATTTAAGTTCTCTAATCACTTTTAGGTTAGAGAATTGATTGAAGTATTGGCCAACTCTTTCAGTTACCTGTTGTGTTCTTGGTCCATGACCTCCACGTGTTTTTTCAATAACAGCGGCCACTCTATAGACATGGACACTTCCTCTTAGTTCAATTCTTACGCGACTAAGATCGTGACCAATTGTTGAATTTCGATCTGTAACGTCTAAGACGATTCTATCTTTAAATTGCGAAATCATTTGTGGGTAGCCTTGTGGAGCTCCATCAATGAGAAGTGTTGCTTCTGCTATTTGCATTCTTCCATGCCCACGACCTGGACGACCAATATCTCTTCGATCTCTAATTGGCCCGTTGCCACGACCAAAACTTCGCTGAGTTTCGGCCACTAGAATAATCTTCTTTAGTTCATATCCGGTGTACTGTCTTAGTTTTAGAAGTTTTGCTACTGGAAGTGCTGAAAAGCCAGGTCCAAATTGTTGATTAACCGGTTCAGCAATTCGCATCTTTTGTCCGTCTTGGTGGTGACCCCGTCGAAAGTCTCGGTCAAAGTCTCGATCAAATTGATCTTCAAACTGGTCTGAAAAATCATTATAGTTGAAATCAAATTGGGCATTGGCACTTCCAATTGCCACCATGGCGGTTGTTGCTAAAACTAAATGACGTGCTACAGATGATAAACTCATATCTCTCTCCTCTCTCTCAAAATTTACACGAAGATCATCTTCGCGGTTCTGGTATGCCTAAGAGTAAAGCAATGAGCGTGCCAACTATTTAGAATAATATAGGGGTCAAATAGTCACCTATAGGGACTTTTAGTGTCAGATCGAACCATGGAAAAAATATATATGAAAAATTAGGGATCAAAGTGCATCACGCATAGTGTCGTATTGCTAGTAGCGTAATTTACCAATAGGAGAGTCTTTGATGCGACGTCTGCGTTTGTCATACTCTTGTGTTGTTTTCACGCTGCTGTGGTTTACTTCTCGAGCGACCGAGTAGATATCAACACCGGCATCTAGAAGTTCGCCGATAAAAGTTGCTCGAGCCGAGTGAGGTGAGATCTTAAAATTAAGTCCAATTTTCTTAGCATACTTATCGATGATCTCGTTAATAGTACGAGGATTAAGGGGCTTGTTGAGATTCTTTGGGTCACTAGGATTTCTTGTCGGTTGAAAGAGCCAGTCTTCAGGGCCCACTTCACGTCCTTGAGACTTCATCCAGCTGAGATATTCTTGAATGGCCTCCTCACACATAGGATGAATAAGCTTTTGGCCTACTTTTGCACCTTTTCCGATATACTCAATAACTTTATCATCATTAATTTCTCTATAATGACGTAGTTTGAGATTTAATATTTCTGATTTTCTTAGGCCCGTTGTGAAAAAAGTTACCATCAGTGCGCGGTGAAGAATGCTACTAGGGGTGCGCTCCATGGCCTCACCGTGTTCATTAACTTCACCTTGAACAATGGCCGCAAAGAGGGCACGAACTTGTTCAGTGTTTAAGGCCTGTGTGGGTTTCAAGACTTCTCGCCTTGGTCGTTTTACACTTCCAACCGGATTGAACTTACACTCATCTTTTTCTACTAAGAAATCAAAGTAACTGCTAAGAGCAGCTAGCTTTCTAGCAACTGTTTTAGGAGCACATGGGTTTCCATCATGTCCGCCTGTTTCTGAAAGGTAGTTTCGATAGGTAATGATATGCTTACGCTCAATTGAATTGTATTTTTTTAGATTTTTAAAATTTTCAGTCAGAAAGAGGAAAAACTTTGAGAGATCACTAGCGTAACTCTTTCGAGTGTTGATGCTAGTAAAATTCTCAAAGAATTCCTCATAGTAGGTATATCCATAAAACGTCACTGGAGATTCTTTAAGCTGTGTTTGCCCCATATACTTATTATGAGGCAACCCGCTAGATACTCAAGATAGAAAATTCTTCTCTAGGTTATCTAATACGCTCTAGGTTATCTAATACGCTCTAGGCAGGAATTTGTGCCATTGAGATCTGCTGAGACCATTTGTAAAAGAGTCTTTCACATTCATTTTGACTGTGTTCAAGAGCTTTAAGTAGTTCAGCTTTTCTTTGTATATATTGGTGATCAAATTGCTCAAGTTTATCATCTTTCATTTGAACTAGGTCTTGTGAGAGACGATTATATTCTGACTTAAGTGTTTTCCATTTCTTTGCCACTTCATCAAAAGACTGAGCTATAGAAGTTGCTTGTGGGAGAGTACTGGCCACCTTGTTCTTCTTTGAGGCCATAATCATTTTGGCACGAAGAATATCAATTTGTGGTGTTTGTTTTAGATCTTTGGCCACGCCAATTTTATGAAGAAACATAATAAGCCATTTTGTTGGATCATAATAATACCATCTGATCCCGTTTCTATAATCTGTTTGAAATTGATGGTGGAAGTTATGAAATCCCTCTCCGTAACTAAAGAAGGCCATGACAACAGAGTCTCTAGCAGTGTGCTCATCACTAAACGGTTGAGTTCCTACCATGTGACAAAGGCTATTGATAAAGAAAGTAGAATGATAAACAAAGAGCAATCTACCAAGTGCTAGTACTCCAAGTCCTCCCCAGAAATAACCAGCAAGAGCACCAAGGTACCAAGGAATAATAATTCCAACTAGTGAGGCAATGATTAAGTAGTACTTATGTTGCCACATAACTAATTTGTCTGAAGTTAAGTCTTTTGGGTAATGAGGTTCTTTATTAGTTTTTAGAAAAATCCAACCAATATGAGCAAAGAAAAAACCTTCTTTAATATTGTAAGGGTCTTTCTCTGTATCTACATGATTGTGATGAACTCTATGATCAGCACTCCACTTAAGACAGCTATTTTCAAAGGCACCTGCCCCAAAAACTAGATAGAGAAACTCCATGAATGAATTAGTTTTATAAGCACGATGGCTAAAGAGGCGATGATAACCTGCGGTAACACCCATTCCAGTAAGAAAATAAAGGGCAATAGCACTTACCCAAAGTAACCAATGAGTTTGCTCAGTTGCAAAGTGCATATAAAGAGCAATGATGCCAAAGATATGAAAAGCTACAATGAATCCTGTATTAAAAAGATCAAGAGTTTTTAAGTTATATTCTTTATTTCCAATTTTCATTTTCTACTCCAGTAGTTTTGTCTAGATAAATGATAGCAATTTGTTTGCGATTTTTGAGTAAAACTAATGTAAAATACGGTAGAACCCATGATTTAAGGAATTGAAAATATGAAAATGACAATACTATTACAAAGTATCTTTATATTACTATTGCTCACTACTAATGTGA
>JAONMX010000085.1 GCA_028378565.1 Bacteriovoracaceae bacterium | reverse complement strand
TAAATATATATGCTTAACTTAAAACAAGATTTTCAAAAACTCCCAAGTCACTTCTACCGTGATGTAGAACTAGGTGGCTTCACGGCTCCACAACTACTACTACTTAACGAAGAGTTGTGTCTTGAACTAGGGATAGACTTGTCAAATCTCAGTCAAGAAGAAATATCTCATTACTTCACTGGTAATAAACTATTTCAAAACAGTAAACCAATTGCTACAGCCTATGCCGGCCATCAATTTGGATATTTTAACCCTCAGCTTGGAGATGGTAGAGCGGCATTACTTGGTGAAGTAGAGTATCAAAATCAACTTTATGAGGTTCAGTTGAAAGGCTCAGGACCAACTGCATTTTCAAGACGTGGCGATGGAATGAGCTCTTTAGGTCCGGTGATTAGAGAATTCCTAGTTAGTGAGGCGATGAATATATTAAGTGTTCCAACAACAAGAGCACTAGCTGCTTGCTTAACAGGCGATCCTGTTTATCGGGAATCAGAATTAGCTGGCGGAGTTTTTACCAGAGTTGCCACCAGTCATATTCGCATTGGTACGTTTCAATACTTTTTTTCATTAAATGACTTTGATGCAATCAAGCACCTTACAGACTTTTGTATTAATAGACATTATCCACATATTGAAAATAATGAGCATAAATATTTAGAGTTCTTAAAAAGTGTTTTTAAAAAGCAAGCTCAACTTGTAGCGAAGTGGATGTCTCTAGGTTTCATTCATGGAGTTATGAATACAGACAATATGACCATCTCTGGAGAGACAATTGATTACGGCCCTTGTGCCTTTATGGATCAATTCCAAATGGATAAAAGTTATAGCTATGTCGACCGTGAAGGCCGTTATGCCTTTTCCAATCAACCAAAGATATTACAGTGGAATCTTGCAAGACTAGCTGATTGCTTTCTTTCTCTTGTTGATACTGATCAAGAAAAATCATTAGCAATATTAAATGAAGAACTTTCTAAAATATCTGGCTACTTTCAAGAGAGTTATGAACTTGAAATGTCCAAGAAACTTGGCTTTCAAACTATACCAAATAATTTCTCTATTTTACTAAACCAACTCATAAATACTTTAGATACGACCAAATCTGATTATACAAACTTCTTTCTTTCTCTTGAAAAAGATGAGGACAACAGTTTTACTAAAGAATGGAAAAAGGTTCTAAGTTCAGAAAATATAACCACAGAAGAGGCCATTCGTAGAATGGCTGAAACAAATCCTGCTGTTATACCAAGAAATCATAAAGTAGAAGAAGTCATCAAAAAGTCTTACCAAGGTGACTTTGAACCATTCAAAAAGTTTCATGAAATTCTAAAAAATCCATTTAATCGAGATCACCTCGCACAAAATAGTGATTTCTGCAAACCTCCAACAAAAGAACAAGTCGTTCAAAATACATTCTGTGGGACGTAGTCATGAAAAACTTAAAAGGAATTTTCTTTGACCTTGATGGAACACTCGTCGATTCAAAGCTAAACTTTACACTCATAAAAGAAGAAATAGGAATTAATCAAGATCAACCCATCCTTGAATATATCGATACCCTTGAGGATCAAGACCAAATAAAATCGGCTCTTGATGTTGTGGCTTTTCATGAAGAACAAGGAGCTCTTAACTCAGTGATTATTCCAGGTGTTTCTGAATTTCTGGAAATCTTAACAATGAAAGGTATTCCCACTGCCATCATCACACGTAACTCTAAGTCCGTAGCACTAAAAACAGTTGAAATGCATGCCCTGCCTTTTGAGCATATTATCACAAGAGAAGACTTTCCCCCAAAACCAGACCCAAGCTCACTAAATCATCTTTTAGAACTATATAAGTTGCAACCAAACGAATGTTGCTACATAGGTGACTATATTTTTGATCTACAAGCAGCGAAGAATGCAAAAGTTAAAGCGGGTCTTTTTTTAAATGAAAAAAATGCTCAATTTAAAAAAGACTCTGATTTTTCCTTTACTTGTTTTTTCGAATTACAAAAGCTACTTTTTTGAATCATATAGGATTGTCATCAAAAGAATTGACCATAGCGCATCAGCTAAAAGCAGGTGTATGAGTGCTCCCCAAGTTGGAGACATCATTAACCAGTTGACCACACCAAAACACAGAGCAATCACAATCGTTGGTAGAAGTAACCGGTGATAAGTAGATGAAGATTTATCAACCTTTAAAGACTTACTAATAATTAAAAGACCTAG
Organism: Bacteriovoracaceae bacterium; assembly: GCA_028378565.1. Taxonomy (GTDB): domain Bacteria; phylum Bdellovibrionota; class Bacteriovoracia; order Bacteriovoracales; family Bacteriovoracaceae; genus JAAEST01. The sequence continues at coordinate 2,616 of JAONMX010000085.1, read as the reverse complement.
GGCAATGGCAGCAATCGGATGGTAGATTCTAAGCTGAATCAGAAAGGGAGAGCTTATATCAAAATCACGGCCCATCCCTTCGATTAAAGATGTATCAGGAAATAAAGTATTCCCAAGAGCTGTAACCGCACCACTACAAGCAACAATCATAAAAAGAAAAAGTATCGATAAGTTTTTAACAGTTAAGAGCTTTTTAAAGTTAATTTTAAAGTTCGTAGTCGTAAAGTATTCTACTAAAAGATGAGTTGAAATAAGTAACAGCGTATTTGCTAAATGCATGGCGATAACAATAGCTCGCAAGTGAGATGCGTTCTTATCAACCAATCCCTTTTTCACAAGGACTGCTCCGATTAATGCCTCAATAATGGTAAAGATGAGTACTAATAGTGAGCTATAGAAAACTCTATGTTTCTTACCAAATTCTTTTGCAGCATAAATAACTCCCCCTAGAACAGTAAGTCCGTATATGCCTGAGGTTAATCTATGAACAAACTCAATAATGGTTTTATAGCTATCCGTCATCGGAATGACTTCCCCATTACATAGCGGCCAATGCTCTCCGCAGCCGGCACCAGAACCAGAGAGACGTACCCATGCCCCCCAAAGGATAATAAAGGTAGCAAGTAAAAAGTTAAATCTATTAATATTCTTTGTATTCATCATATGTATTTATTTAAAGATATAACCGAGTCGATAAGATAGTGAATAAAATTCTGAGTAAGAACTACTTGGCGCCTCAACAAAAGTAAAATGAGCTGCTGTATAAATTGAATCTGTTAAAAAAAGTGTATAAGCGCCCTCATATCTAAAAACTGGCTCTACTTTAGATGTATCAACTTGAGAACTATAAGCATCAAAGTAAGAAACTCCAGCTCCAATACCTAATTCAAAAGAACCGATGATAGAATTGATTGATGCTTTTCCACTAAGATAAGAACTCACTCTTCTTAACTCAAATGTTTCAATAGTACTTCGAAGTCCAGAGTTTGAAGGATGAAGTTTATCTTGTTCAAAAGATATGTCGGGGTAAATATCGTAACTGTAATCTAAGTATCCACTAAGCTTCGGTCTTTCTTTCTTCGTAATAGTAAAACCATAGGTTCCTGTCTCAACTGATTCATAATCAACATCATTTACAGTTACGTAATTTTCATCATATTTATACTTCCCTTCCACTGTATTAAAGTGTGAGCACCCACTACTAATAAGTACTAAGAAAAGAAGAGATAAATATAAAAAGATTTTTTTCAATTTAAGAAAGCCTTTTTATAATATGATAACCAAACTGGGTTTTTACTGGACCAGAAACTTCACCAACTTCCAAAGCAAAGGCTGCACTTTCAAATGGAGCGACCATCATCCCCTTACCAAACTCTCCAAGGTTCCCGCCTTGCTTACCAGATGGACAATTTGAAAAATCTTCAGCAACTTTTTCAAAGCTTTCTCCGGCTTCAATTTTTTTTAAAGCATCATTTGCCTCAAACTCTTGGTCTACTAAAATATGCTGGGCAGAAATCTTATTACTCATAACGCAAGCTCCTGAAAATTTGAAATGTTATGTATAAAAGCTATAATAAAGAGTCTTTGTTAGCAATGGAAATCATGAAGAACTATGCCTCTGCTTTTATTCTTGTCCTTATCTCAAGCTTATTAACATTTGAGCTGCATTATCATTTTGTTCCGTCTCCTGTTCTATCATCTTGTATTATAGGACTGTGCTTCACACTGATACCTAAAAGGTTCGAAACACATGGTATAACCTATTGTGGATCCTTCATAGGCATGACCCTGTCATACTTTGGAAACTATCCTCTCTATTTTCTAGTAGCGGCAATGATCACAAGCATTACTTTTATCGCTTCTAAGAATAGAGTAATGGGATATGGAGGTAAGCTAGGCAGTATTGCCTTCCTTGGTTCTTTTGCATCCTACCTTCTAATTAAGGTGTTAAATGCTAGTTTATAAGCTACTACTTTCAATTCTTGCGACTTTCTCAACCATTGAGCTTACTGAAAGAACAAAACTAAATAACATCCAGTCATCCGCAATCATCACGATAGTAATCTCCTTACTTTTACAGCTCCTCTTTAAAAGTAATCAGGCCCTATCTTATGAGTATTCTCTTATTGCTTTTGGTGCAAGTTTTGTGGGAATGACCCATTATCATAAATTAAAAAAGATTTTTATCTTTGCTAGTGCTGTTTTGTTTGTGATTACTTTTGAAGTTTTGAGAATATATACACCACCTATCGGTGGGCTTCTTGGTCTCAGTGCCTTTGTCGCTGTTGCTATCAGTTATATCATTCAAAGCAAATTTCAAAAAGAGTAAGCTATCTATATGATTCGGTGATACTTAAAATATTTTCAGCAATCCAATTGGGAGAATCATAAGGTAAGATCGCCAGCAACTCATCAAATTCATCTGTGGCCTCAAACGAAAAATCGGGGTGATTTACAAAGAGAGCACTATCTCTCCACTTACTATCAAGAGCAAGTTTTCCTCTTAAAGCACTTAGGAAAAGGTCAAGCCAACTAGGAACTGTGTATGTAAAGTTAAGGGCCAAAGAATCAGACCCAATACTTTGAGTTTTATGCCAAGCTCCTCTTGGAACAAAG
>JAONMX010000084.1 GCA_028378565.1 Bacteriovoracaceae bacterium | reverse complement strand
AAAACAATACTAAGGTAATCACTTACCTCTTTTGGATTAGAAGAGAGAAACTTATTCACAAACTTTTCGAGCTCTGCTCTTTGAATAAACTTACTATCAGAAAGCTTTACGAATTCTGTAAACTTAATGAGGTTACTTTCAAGGCAATCAATAGACCGTGAGATATCTTCATCTAAAATTTTTGCCAGCTGATGTGTTTCCACAGGACATGCTGGCCCTAGTTCCTCTAAGTTATAAACAGAATTATCCAAGGCATCATCTTTCACAATACGGCAGCTTAATAATGCAAAGAGTAGCAAACCAGTTACTAGTTTAATAAATAATCTCAATCGAAGGTCCTCCTGACTGTTCTCTTAAGTTCTTTTACTTATAGGATTTTACAAAAGAGTTGAACACCTTTACAATCAAGTTGAAAATGTATTCAAAAAGAGATGTAAAAACAGGCAGTTATGAGCAACAACATAGACGATTTTTCTCACTATAAAAGAAAATTTACCGAACAAATCATCCTTTCAGAGAAACAGATTTATATCATTGAGGGATACCTCAAACTTGCTGAAAAACTCGGTGTCCCGAATGTCACCTTTCAAAAGCTAGCAGATGACTTAAAAATCAGTCTTGGGAGTATTCATTATCATTTTGGAAACAAAGATGGCCCTAATATTTTAGACTGTGCCATCCTGCACGTTTCTCAAGAATCTATTAAGTATATTAATTTCTATTTAGATCGAGCACTTTTTCAGCAAGAGTTTGAAGGGATAGATACTTATATAAAGATACTTTATAACTTCTGTCGAACCTATCCTCATCACGGAAGACTTTGGTTATATTTTTACTATTTATCTTTGTTTCAATCAAAAGAAAGAGAAAGTAACCAAAACTATATTCCATTAATGAGAGAAAGAATTGAGCAAGTTCTTACTCTCTCAATTGGTAAAGGTTTATATGGTCCTCTTAGTAACATTCAAAATCTTAGTGAAAAGCTTCATTCCGTTATTATCGGGGCACTCATTATTTCAGGTGGAGATAAATCAGACCCTCTATTTGAAAGAGCACAAAAAAATGCCATCGAAAATAGTAACGCTATAATCAAAACTCATGAGGAAGTAAAATGAGTCTTATTCAAATTGGCTTCCTAGCTTTTCTTCCTGCACTAATCCTCTTCTTGGAAAAGAAATCAAAAATAATTGCATTTTTTGGAACCGTCGTTTGGTGCTACGTAATTGGAATTTTAATAGGAAATATTATTCCTTCTTATATTGATAAGAAATTAGTGAATCAAGTCGTTGAAGGCTCAGTGCTATTGGCGGTACCACTTCTTCTCTTCACCCTTGATATTAAATCTTGGTTGAAAAATACAAGAACTGTCCTTATTAGTTTTGTTATTAGTCTCACGAGTATATGTCTTGCAACCTTTAGTGTTTCTTATTTTTTCAAAGATATACAAGAAGAATCCTGGAAAATTGGTGGTATGTGTTGGTTGGAGTTTATTCTGGTGGAACAGTTAATATGAGTGCTATCGGAAAAGCTCTTGCCATTAGTAATGAGCTTTTCTTATTAGTGAACGCTGCTGATGTTTTGGTCTCTTCCTTTTATATGATTTTTGTTCTTACTATTGCTAAGATAGTTCTCTCACCTTTCTTTTCAAAGTATCAATTTCTTAATGAAGAAAGTGCTCATGAAGAAGAGTGTAAGCTAAAAGCGAAAGAGATATTCTTAGCAATTAGTCTGGCGATAGTTGTTGCCGCAATTTCAATTGGTTTTTCAAAACTTATTACCGGTAAACTTTCTGCTCCCTTGATTCTGTTATCCTGTACCACTTTGGGTGTCTCTTTTTCTTTTGTTAAAAGAATTCAAAACTTAAAAAGTTCTTTTTTGGCAGGGGAATATGTCATTTATATTTTTTGCTTAGGATTAGGCTCTCTGTGTGACTTTCAATCTCTAGCACAAAATGCACCACAAATAATTCTCTATGTATCTATTGTTCTATTCCTTGCTATTTTCTTACACCTTTTAGGAGCGAAGCTTTTTAAAATCGATATTGATACCGCCCTCATCACCAATGTTGCTTCTGTATTTGGACCTGCTTTTGTGGCACCTGTAGCAAAAGCAATGAATAACAGGGAGGTCATTGTTTCAGGTCTTACTTGTGGCCTCATGGGTTACGCAATTGACAACTATTTAGGTCTAGCAATGGCACAACTTATCAAAGCATGTTTCACATGATACAAAATACCTTCAATACAAACTTAGTTTAATAAGGTCATTTTTATGTGGAATAAACTTAATAAATCCATGATGGTATGTCAGATGGCCTTTGGTCTTTCTTTCTATGGAGTCATGGCGATTCTCACTCGATTCTTACTTGAAGATCTAAAATATAGTGAAGCAGATACCATGATGATTGTGGGGGCCTTCTCTGCCATTGGACCTTTGTTTGCGATAGTCGGTGGCTTTATCGCCGATAAATTTCTTGGAGCTTATCGTTCTCTCACTATTGCCTATTTCGTATTCGCTGCTGGTTATTTCTTCTTAGTTCTAGGAGCAGCGGTAACTAATATTCCACTGAGTTTAGCAGGTATTGCTTTAGCAAGTTACGCCAGAGGTCTTATGTCTCCCAGCTACCCAAGTTTATTTCGACGTACCTTCGATAGCAAAGAGAACTTCGAGATTGGTTATCCAGTAAACTATTCTGTTAATAATGTTGGAGCACTACTAGGACAATATCTTTTCCCTCTACTGGTTTTGGCCATTGGCTTTAGTGGTGGGTTCTTATTATCTTGTCTGATGGGTCTAATGGCGTTTTCTATTTTTATCTTTTCTCAAAAATCCTTTATCGAAGTTGGAGCAAAAATCGATAAAGAAATCGTTAGTCGTAAGAATTGGATTGGTTTTATTGTTATTTCCTTCTTAATGATCCTTTTAGTATTTTTTATGTTTTCTAATATGGATGTGGGAAAGAATGTGGTCTATGCTGTTGGAGCAAGTGCAATTCTTTATTTTATTTTTCTGATGTTTAAAACAAGTCGAGATAATTCCCTCAAAATGGGTACTATTTTAATTATGATTTTTTTAACCACTGCCTTTTTTGTCTACTACGGTCAGATGATGACATCCATGACCATGGTAACAATCAATACAATGCGGGGAGACCTTTTTGGTTTTATTCCGATTGCACCAGAAGCGGCGATGGCCATGAATCCACTTTGGTGCATGGTAGCTGGTCCTGTTATTGCCTATATTTTTTCTGCTCTTGAGAATCGAAATATTCATTTAAAAACGGCAACTAAAGTAGCATGGTCATTTGTTCTAACGGCGATTGCTTTTGCTGTCTTAACCTTTGCAGTAAAAAACATCGGTTCCGATGTCATTATTCGGCCAGAAGTTTTCTTAGTGATTCACTTCTTCCAAGCTTTTGCAGAAGTGATTGTAGGCTCCATGGTTGTTGCTTTTATATTATCGGTAACTCCCAAGCACATAGAGAATTTTTCTGTTAGTTTATTTTCTGTAGCGATTGCTTTCAGTGGTATTGTTGGTGCTGTTTTTTCAACTTCAATTTCTATGAAGAAAGGACAAGCTGTGACTCAAGAGATTGTTCAAAATGTTTACGGAGGTTACTTTTCAACCCTAACAATTTGGGCCGTGGTCATGGTTGTGGTAGCACTTCTATCTTCTGTTCTCATTCAAAGAATGTTACCAGAGATGAGGAACTCTACGGACATCCCTAACTGAATAACCCAGGGTCTTCGTTCTATTAAGGATCATTTTCAATTTCTCATCACTTATATTCCATTCCTTGGCCATGATCCAAACCCATTCCTGACCCGGAACGCCAACAACTGTCCAAGAATAGTCTTCGGCCACTTCAACAATGAGATAATTTAATTTAAGTGGCCAAAAGGGACTGATCTTCCAGTGCGCATTGGTTTTCTTATTATGAACCCATGCTTTTTGAGGAATAGACTTTAACTTGCCTTTAAAGGAATCAACTCTCATGGTGAAATCGACATCGATTCGCTCTTCTTCTTTATTCCAAGTATATGTTTCAAGAGCGTTATGAGCACCATCTTCAAAAGAAGTTAATCGACCAGCAATGACATACCACTGTCCCATAAATCTATCGAGATCTACATACTTAACTTTTGTTTGATAATCGCTCTTTGACGAGCATCCTAATATAGTTGTTAACATCATAATTAAACAAATATGTTTCACAAGAGTCCTTTTTTCCCATTATATCTGTTAATATCAGTTTATGAAAATACTTAAGATCGTTGTCTTACAATTATTTTGGTTTCTTGCTGTTTCTACCAATCAGAAGTACCAAGTTCCTCTTTTTTTACTTTCAATCATTATCGCTATAGCAAACTTTAAAATCTATAAACCTCAAATTTCAAGGGGTCATTATATTTTCACGACAGTGCTCTTTGTACTATATGGCATGACCCAAGAGTTATCTTTTGAGAAATTTGGACTGGTAAAATATAATCAGAGTTCTTTTCCTCTTTGGTTAACCTCACTCTACGTAGTTTTCATTGCCTACTATGGTGATATTTTCAATTATCTTTATAAACTTCCAAAAGCGTTAGTATTTATTATTGGAGCTGTGGGTGGAATAGCTGCTTACTATGGTGGCGTTAAGATTTCACCAATTGAAGTACAGTCTTCTTTATATTATGTCTTTGTTGGTCTTGGCTGGGGAGCGTTTCTCGTGTTTAGTTTTAAAATATTTTATGAAGGTTTTCTTTGGAATAAACTTCTTGATTCATCAATTCTCTATAGCTTTGATAAGAGTGGTTTTCTTAGACATCAAAAAGATTTTAATCAAAATGATGAGCTTAAGTTTAAAGAAGGAG
>JAONMX010000083.1 GCA_028378565.1 Bacteriovoracaceae bacterium | reverse complement strand
GATTATAAAGAATTGCATGATAAGGTTCGTCTTGCAGGACTAGAGCGTATTAACGATATTTTACTTAGGGACCTACAGTTAGAAATGAGCAAGCGTGAGGCAAAAACTCTAAGTGTTGCTATTCAAAATATTATGAATGGTTATCATATTTCGGTGGAGACTTCGAGTTTTAGTAGTTTTAAGAATGCTGAGAGTGAATCTAAAAAATTAATATGGAAATTGGTGGAGGCTTACCTGTGAAAATAATAACAACAATGACAATCTTTATACTATCCCAACTTGTCATGGCAGGAAGTTATACTGACATTGAAAAATTTGGTTCAAATCCAGGTGATCTTGTCATGAGGGTTTTTATTCCTTCTAAGGCAAAGTCTTCGATGCCAGCTGTTGTTTTACTTCATGGTTGTTCACAAAATAGTGAGCAATTTGCAAAAGATAGTGGATGGGCAAAGTATGCTCAAAAATATAACTTTGCTTTAATTCTTCCTCAGCAAGTTGAAGATAATAATCATGCAACTTGTTTTAATTGGTTTGAATCAGTTGATACTACTAGAGGTTCTGGTGAAGTTGAATCAATTGCTCAGATGATTGATTACACAAAGAAACATTATTCAATTAATAGTAAGAAAGTTTATGTCACCGGATTTAGTGCTGGTGGTGCTATGGCCACAGCACTCCTTGCTACTTATCCTGAAAACTTTGAAGCCGGTGCAACGATTGCTGGAGTCAGTTATGGTTGTGCATTTTCACTTACAAGTGCATTCATGTGTATGAATGGTTATAAAAGTAAAAGACCTCAAGACTGGGGTGATCTCGTGCGAAATGCTTCAAGCTTTAATGGACGTTTCCCTAGAGTCAGTATCTGGCAAAGTGCTGCAGACTCAGTTGTTGATTCAGATAATGCCGTTGAAATTTTAAAACAATGGACTAATGTTCATGGTCTAGATACAAGACCAAACTCTATTAACGAAGAAGATATTTATAATAGAAGTGTCTTCGAAGTAAACGGTAGAGAAATCATTGAAACATTTACGCTTTTTACTGAGCCTCATGCTCAATTTATTTTCCCAGGTAGAAAGCTTCGTCATTGTGGAAATCCAGCAGGGTATATCGTCGATGCTGGTATCTGTGCAGCTTATCATCAAGCTAAGTTCTTTAAGCTCTTAAGTTATTAAATTTTTCACCTTTGCCCCTTGTAGAATTTACTTACTTTAAGTAATTGGCTTAACAATCAATTGTCTTATGGTATGAGTAAACAAAAAAGGATGGTAATTTGAGAGAGATATTGATCCTGTTGTCTTTACTTTTGTGCTTAAGCATTCAAGCAGAGCGCCTTCAGATATTACATACAAATGATCTTCATGGTTTCTTCGATCATAGCGTCGCTAATCCTCGTCTTGGTGGATACGCTAGAGTTAAAGCAATAATTGATGAATACAAAGCTCAGGCGGCAAGTGAAGGAATAGAGACTCTCGTTGTTGATGCTGGTGATTTTATGGAGGGAAACCTCTATTATATGGCCAATAAAGGGGCCAAGACATTTAATATTATGAGCACCATGGGATACGATGCAGTGGTGGTTGGTAACCATGATTTTTTGATGGGAACAAAGAAGTTAAATACCTTACTCAAAGATAATCCTCCTAAGTTTTCTTATCTTGCTGCAAATTTTCAATTAGATAAAACAGCGTTTTATTCGGGTATCAGAAAAAGTATAAAACCTTATACTATGTTTGAAAAAGCAGGTGTTAAGATTGCTTTAATGGGACTCACTACAGACGAGTTATTTTATGCATGGGCCTTCAAACACGGAAAAATAAAAAAACCAGGCAAGGTTGCAGATAAATTAGTTGAAGAAATTAGAAAAAAAGAAAACCCTGATTTTGTTTTTGCACTAACTCATCTAGGAACAATTAAAGATGAGAAAATGTTAAAGAATTCAAAAGGGATTGATCTTGTGGTTGGTGGACACTCTCATACCGCAATGTTTAGACCTGCTTATTTTCCAAATAAGGATAATGTAAAAGTTCCTGTTGTGCAGGCAGGAAGCCATGGCAAATTTCTTGGAAGACTTATTCTAGATCTTGAAAAAGGAAAGCCAGTTAAAATTGTAAAATATGAACTCATTCCTATTCATAAAGCACACACAGAGGAAGACGAAGTTGTTGCTGATTTTGTTCGTCGTTCGCGTGAGATCATCAATGAAACTTACGGAGAAGAATGGCTTAAAGAGGTTGTAGGACATACAGATATTCCTCTCATCCATAGTGGCTGGAGAATGACTCCATGGACAGCGTGGATTACTGATGCTGTTAGGGAAGCTGTTGATGCTGATATTAGTTTTCACTCGCCAAACTTTGGGGGAGCAAACCTTCCTGTTGGTGATATTACTCGAGAGGATCTTTTTAATACCCATCCAAGATCTTTTGATCACAAGAATAAATTAGGGTGGTCTATTTATAGTGTAAATATTTATGGCGTTGTTTTAAAGTCAGTCATAAGACTAGTTCTTAAAACACAACAGCCCCTTGCCTTTAGTGGTATTACCTTTGACTTAGTTGATAAGAAAAATAATATAGTCTACTCCAATGGGCAATGGATCGGAAACGGTGATGGCGAAGTTGATGAAGATGTTTTTAATAAATATCTTGGTATCGATGGAAAGTTTAGAGTAAAGAATATTAAGGTTAATGGTAAGAAAATAAGTTCTTATAGAAAGTATCGTGTGGCCCTGAATGAGGGGATTGTAGTAGGTGGTTTGGGGATTAGTAGTGTGGCTAAACTCTTACTACGTAAAATCTCAAAGTCTGAGATCACAGTATGGTCTGCTTTAATTAATAAAATGAGCCGTGAAAAAAATATTACCCGAGAGTATGGTCAATCAAAACCAAACTACATAGAAGGAAACCAAAAAGGCCTAAAAGATTTCAAAGGCCCTTATCAGTTCATTCCTTATACTATGAAAGAAAGAGAAACTTACAACGTCTGTCGATGAGCAGTTGTTATATGCTCAAGGATGTCCTTTGTTGCCATTTCTTTTAAAATACCAGGTTCTATTTTATTAGGTAGAACCTCTGGTAGTCCTTTTACAAACTCAGAGATCTGAATATTCTTATTAGCACCAACTTCATCCACTTTATTTACTGGAGTAAAGTGAGGAACAGTCTGAAGAACTTCAGGGACTTCATTAATTGTTTTCTTGATGGCATAGAGAACTTCTAGAAATTCATCAAGTTCTTTCTTTGTGAATGATTCCGTAGGTTCAATCATAAGTCCAAATTGCTCTGGGAATGCAACGGTAGGAGCATGAAGACCAAAATCTAAAAAGAGTTTGCCAATCTTTGCTACAGCTTGTGCCTTAGGAGTTCCGTTGGTTTGAATATGATCAAACTGTTCTTTATCCAAGGTGATAATAAATTCGTGCATTCTTGGAGCACCTTCACTCATGGCCGGAAGTGTTGGGTAGATTCCTTTTAACTTTTCAAAAAGATACCTTGCACTTAAAACAGCAATGGCACTCATTTCTCTTATACCTTCACTACCAAGGGCCTTAATGTAAGTATAACATCTAACCTTATGAGCAAAGTTGCCGTAATGTCGGTGAAATCTACCAATAGACTTTGGAGCTTTAAAAGTTGTGAAAACTCCGTTTTCTTTTTTTACTTGGATGCCAGGCAGATAGTCGAGAAGCTTACTAGAAACTGCAACGATTGCGTCTCCAGGTCCACCACCGCCGTGAGGTATTGTCCAAGTCTTATGAAGATTATTATGAACAGCATCTACACCAAGTTTATCTAAATTTACCCAGCTAGCGATGGCGTTCATATTAGCTCCGTCCATATAGACTAAACCATCTACTGAATGAATAAGCTCTGCCATTTCTTTAAATTGTGATTCAAAAATTCCGGATGTGTTCGGATTAGTAACCATGATCCCAGCAATTCTCTCATTATATTTACTGACAACTTCCTTAAGTTGGTCAAAATCAATTTGACCATCGTCATTAGCATTAATGGTGATGATGCCAGTCTGGCCATCTTTTGTTCGACCACTAATGTAACCGGCCATTGTGGCGGTTGCTGGATTTGTTCCATGGGCACTCTTAGGAATAATGATAATGTCTTTTGTCTCACCATTTCCTCTATCTCTATGATAGGCCTGAAATAACTTTAGTCCTACAAGTTCTCCTTGAGCACCAGCTACAGGTTCCGTTGTCAGGCCTGGTAATCCTGTTATGTTATTAAACATTTCTTGTGTTTCATAGAGAACTTCCAAGCAACCTTGAGCATCTTTGAGAGGTGCTTGAGGGTGAATATCAGTGAAGCCATTCAAGCTAGCAGCGTAATCATTAATATATGGATTATACTTCATTGTACATGAGCCAAGAGGGTAGATGTTGTCATCTGGAGAAACGTTTTGACCTGCAAGTTTTAAGTAGAATGCTTTAATTTCTTGATTGCAAAGATTTGGAAGTCCAACAACTCCTTTTCTTAGATACTTTTCTGGAAGTTTTGAAACTTCTAACTCCTGAGAAGGCGTAAAAATATTTGAGAAGTGAGTTCTTAATAATTGAATATCACTATCAGTATGAATATCTGAAAAACTTAGTTTTAATAAATTTCTTTTTTGTGAATCTCTTTCTTTTAAAGAAACTCCAATGTGAATACCTTTGTCAGCGGCTTCGTTTATAAATTGATCAACGTCTCTGTCTAGTTCCAGAACAAATTCATTATAGAAGTCTTGAGACTTGTAAGGGTAGTTAACTTCCTCAAAGGCACTTAAGGCCTTGAAAGCCTTTCTCGCATTTTGTGTGGCAAGAGCATTAGACTCTTTCATTCCATTTTCGCCACGGCTTAAGATACCAGCACCAGCGATAGTTGCTAGAAAGCTT
>JAONMX010000082.1 GCA_028378565.1 Bacteriovoracaceae bacterium | reverse complement strand
ATAAATCCAACTCTAAACATCGGGTTCCCCTTTAGGATTTCTCTTAAATATATTTTACTGATTTATTTTACCTCTTATTAGTTAGGATATTTTGCCTAAAATGATAAATAGAGGTGTTTATGAAGAGATTCTTATTATTTTTGACGGTATTTTCAATGTTTTGGCAATTTGTTCCTCACCACTGCCTTTTAGAAGCCTGACTAAAAGAGAGCAAAAATTTAAGAAAGACTACCTCTATAAGTTGGCTGCACGAAAGGGTTATAAAGGAAATAAGGCGTGGGATAAGTTTATCAGTATGGCCAAAGAAACTGGGGATAAGGAAGTCATAAAGTTTCTACTTTCTATACCTATTTTTGAAGGAGTTGAGCTTGTTACTTATTCAAAAGATCTCTTTAGTATTTTTAAAGCAAGACCTCAATTATTTATGACTTCTTCTTTAGAAGTTTATAAGAAAAATTATGACTGTATGGTTTATCAATTTGGTCGTGAGCCAGAAGTCATTTACAAAAGCGATTTAAAATCACTCATGTCTACTTTTAAAAGCGAGGAGCTTGTTACTTATAGAGAAAGGGTTAATGAGTATTGGAACTCAAAGAAGAAGGTCCTTAATTTTCACGGCTGTCGAAAAAGTAAGATGGACTATTTTTTGAGCAAAACAAAGAATAACCTGCAGAAGAAATAGTATAGTATACAATATAACCATCTTCTATTTTGATAGTGATTTTACTTTTTAAAAGCTTATCCTCTAAATCAATTTGACCATTTTTAAACTGATCTTGAAGTTTTTTTACTGAAAGCTTTTTAGTAAAAACTTTCTTTTTCTTATGAGTCGCTTTAATACTTATCACTTCTTCATCATTTTCATTAATATCAATCATCGCTGATAATTTACAATATGAAGTTCCTGTCTCTTTCCAATCAATCCCTGCATAACGACCTTCAATGGAATATGCTATCGGTCTATCTTGAGCAAGAGCACCGAAAGTAATAAAAATAAGAATTAAGACTACTAGATTTTTCATGAAACCATTATCCCATAAGAGAGTGTCCAATATTAGGATCTTTGTGAATTTTACAAAGGTGTATGAAAAATTGACGATTTAAATAGTAGAGGGCCATGAAAATGACCCTCTAATTACGATAGGTTAACAAGCAATTGGTCGTAATTCCATATTTGCTTTTAATTGGTTAAGTGTTTCTTGAAACTGATCTAAAGTCGGTAGATTTCCAAAATGGGTATTCTCTTGACCGTTCATTGCTATAAAATCGTATAGCCCGATAGGAGTGGATTTATCTTCGCCTTTTTTGAAGGCCCTCCAGTTGGATTTTCCACTCTTTTGGTAGTTTTTGAAGAGGTCTTGCACAAGCTCTTCTCTGGTTACTGAACCCATTCCAATGACAGTCCCTCGTGAATCCATCTCGAGATACCATGCTTTGTAATCCGCCTTCCTTGATGGATGTTTCGAAGTTTCTACAGCTACTGCTAACTTCATAAATGCCTCCCTGCTAAATTTCTCGTCTACTGAAAAGGGATTTTAAACTGTGTGTGCAACTTACTTACTTCATCCTGAAGGGTAAGATCCCTTTTCCTAACTAAAGTCTATGGCCCGAGAAGCGCTCTAGCACGAGGTTTCATCAAACACTTACTTACCAACTGTATAGAGTTTGTAAGAATTAAGGGGCCAAATAGGCCGTGTCAGAAGGGTTTTCAGCCATTTAGCTGGAGACAAAGTGGCATAGCTTTTAGCGTTACAATGGAATAAATTTATATTTCGCTTAATTGGCCAGCAAGATGTTGATTTAAATTCTCTAATAACTTAGGAGTGACTTCTAATTGGCGATACTTTATCCCAACAAGGTCAAAGATCTTTTTCGCAATAATCGTATGGTCTTTATCTTGGTGTTTGTCAGAGAGATAGATAACTTCAGATACTTTTTTAGAGGCGATTAATTTAGCACATTCATTACAAGGAAAGAGTGTGACATAGGCACGACTTCCTGTGAGATCTCCCTTCGCATGAAGGATGGCGTTGGCTTCAGCGTGAACGACGTATCCATATTTTTGATCAGCAGGGCCTACTGTATTTTCTTTTCCCCACGGAAGTTCGCTTTCATTGATACCAGCAATAAAGCCGTTATAACCCATAGTGATTTGATGATTATTACTATCAACAAAGACACTACCAACTTTGGTTGAAGGGTCTTTAGAACGAAAGCTAGCAATCATTGCTTGGAGCATGAAGTACTCATCCCAGCTTAGAGGAGATTTAACTTCAATGTGGTTTATAGTTTTATCATTCATTATTTTAATGTAGCTCATCTTTTTCTTTTTTCCAACGGCGATCTTCTAATCTCTCAAAAAGAAGCTTACATGCTGCTAGAAATCTTTCTTCATATTGAAATTCAAGCTGATAGCGTTCGTTATCTTGCTCGAATGTTACTTGCTTTGATAAAGAATCTCTTTCACCGTGAGTATCAAACTTCTTTAGCTTGTCGCCAAACTCAAAGAAAACACTCCAGTCATGACCTTCACTCATTAAGTCTGGTGTTGATTGAAGAAGATACTTTATTCGAATACAGCCTTCTGATATTTCACACTGCTTTTGAATACAGACAAGGGCAATAGTTCTTAAGCTTTCTTTGAGAAAATCTTCTCTTTCCATTTGCTTAAATGATTTCTTGAGGTTTTCTTTTTCATCGTTTTTTAACATTCTTGCTAAGAAGTAAACCCCAATGAGAAGAGAAACAATGGCAAAAATAATTAATGGCCAAAGCCAGTGGGAGTTTTGATTGAGCCAAACATTCATTGCGTAACCTTTGGGTAGAGTTTATTAATTCGCTCTATATCGATTTTATTTGGAAACTCATTCATTTGAATTTCACTACCATCACTTTTTACAATACTAAAATCACCATCAAACTTTGAGAAAGATTTAGAAGGGTAGAGCATAACGGTTTCAAATGAAAATGGGATTTCGAGTTCCGAAATTAATTGTTTAGGGATAACTTTGAACTGGATCCAATTGGTTTCATCTATATTTTCCCATAATACCTGTATGTGTTCTCTACTAGAAGGTCTATTCTGCTCGTGAAAGAAGCCGAGGGTGTGCATGAGTTCATGAATAATTTTTACATAAGTACAACCACTACCTAATCCTATTTTTTGCTTTCCTCCAAGGTAACCAACATTGGAAACACATCTCCCTTCAACATATTGAATCTCTACATAGTCTTGATCATTATCTGTTTTTTCGACCAACTTCACATTGGTCAAATCATTAATTGCATTGACCGCTTCTAGAACCCTTTCTTTGATGGAGGCAGCGGCAGTCATATCTATTTCTCTTGAGCTGCTATTACTGAAAGAAAAAGGAACTCTGTTGTTAGGCCACTTCCTAGGCATAGGAAGCAGAAGTGGTTTCGTTCCATTTTGGTATTGATCTAAATTTTTAACATCACCAACGATTAAATCTCCTTGAGCAATAAGGAGGTCTCCATCTACTTCCACATATTCAACGACAATATCGCCATTTTCGAATTGATTGACCATATCCTTAGACTTGATAGGTATCATTGTCCGTGTGGTTCTATGATTTGTATTTTTAGGGGCCGGAGCAAGGGTTGCTTCTTCTTTTTTATAAATGGTCTTTCTTTTTCGATCAAAGTTTTGGGGGGTCTTTTGGGATAGAGAAATTTTCTTACTACTTACTTGAGGTTGAGAATTTACTTTCTTACTCTCTTGGTAACGATAGATAAACGCCGAAATTAAGGCCACTAGTGAAAGTAAAAAGATTTTTCTCATCCAGATAACATACACCTTTTTTGACCAAAAAAAAGGCCTCCAAATGGAGACCTTCTTTTATATCTAGTATTAAGTCTAGCTAATTCTTATAGAAGAGGTGCTATTACTAAGGCAACAATAGACATCAACTTAACGAGGATGTTCATTGCAGGTCCTGAAGTATCTTTGAATGGGTCACCAACAGTATCACCTGTAACGGCAGCTTTATGAGCTTCCCCACCTTTTTTCTCACCTTCAACATGACCTTGCTCAATTGCTTTCTTAGCATTATCCCAAGCGCCACCAGCGTTTGCCATGAAAAGAGCAAGAAGAACACCGGTAACAGTTGCACCAGCAAGCATACCACCAAGAGATTCTTTACCAAGTCCAAATCCAACGATTACTGGAGCAAGTACTGCAACTAGCCCTGGAGCAACCATTTCTTTAAGAGAAGCATTAGTAGCAATCTCGATACATCTTTCAGTATCTGGCTTACCTTTACCTTCCATAATTCCTGGAATTTCTCTAAATTGACGACGAACTTCCTCGACCATTTTTTGAGCCGCTGAACCAACTGCACTCATTGTTGTAGCACCAACATAGAATGGAAGTAATCCACCAATGAAGAGTCCGATAACAACTTGAGGAGTCATGATATTAATTGTTTGAAGTCCAACTGCTGTTGAGTAAGCAGAGAACATTGCAAGAGCTGTAAGAGCCGCTGAACCAATTGCGAAACCTTTTCCAACAGCAGCTGTTGTGTTTCCAATTGAATCAAGACTATCAGTAATTGATCTAACTTCTGGTCCTAGTTCACTCATTTCAACAATACCACCAGCATTGTCTGAGATAGGTCCGTAAGCATCAACAGTCATAGTAACACCAACAGTTGCAAGCATACCTACGGCTGCGATACCAATTCCGTAAAGACCTGCAAATTGATTGGCAAAGTAAATCCCAACACAGATTAAAAGAATGGCAGGAATACATGAGTACATACCAACTGAAAGACCAGCGATGATATTTGTTGCAGGACCAGTTTTACCTGCTTCAGCTACTTTTTTAACTGGAGCAAATTCACCAGCAGTAAAGTATTCAGTAGCAAGACCAATAAAGAGACCTACTA
>JAONMX010000081.1 GCA_028378565.1 Bacteriovoracaceae bacterium | reverse complement strand
CCTACAACAAAGGACGTTACTTAGCTCAAGATGGTGAAGCCGCAAAAACGGCCTACCAAGTCTATGGTGAACTTCTTGAAGGATCAATGTCCTATGAAGCAAAGGCACTTCTTGTAGATGGTGAGGCCATTGAAGGGATGACTGGTGGTGTAACCTGGGGTTCAGAAAAAGAAGCTTCGTCTGCACTACTCACTAGGGTTATGTCTCCGCCATCTTCAAGAGTTGAGTCTATGGTTAGTGGACTTAGTGAAGAAAATCGTAAGATCTTTCTTAAAGATTTTCTAAGTAACTATGTTAAAGATGCTAACGGTTATCGAACTTACTTAGATGAAAATGGAACAAAGATTGATCTAGCTGCTGATGTAAAAGATATTGAAGGGAATGTTAAGTCTATTCCTATTGAAGAATTGAAAGCAGTTGATTATGAAAATGCTTCTCTTGAAGTATTAGAAGAAAATTTTCAAAAATTTATTGCAGCGACTGACGATCGTCCACTTTCCTTTATTAAGCCAAGTGTTAAAATGAAGCTTTTTAAAGGGCAGATGCCAGGACAAAATGGAGCTACGCTTAAGCCAAGTGGTTACGGTGGATATATCGATTGGAAACCTTTGTTTGGACAAGCTGAGAAATACATTGAAAATGCTCACGCTCACGGTGGTGGAGTTGGCGGTGGTTGGGAGATCAACTTTAAGGCCTTGAACACATACGGTGAACATGAAGAATTTGTCATGTGGTTTCGTCAAAGTTTAAAAAATGCAGGCAAGCTTTTTCAAGCCCCTGGTCACCAACGTATGGTTTTTAGACGTCATCCACAAATGAATAAGCCAAAGCTAGCAGAACTTTTTAGGGCCATTCAAACTTTGATTGCTGTTGATGGTATCAAAGGTAATACAGGTATTGAGAAAGCTAGTTGGAAAAACTTTCATTCGGATACTACAGTTGAAGGGTTGAGTACTCATAGAGGTATTATAAGATTAGAACCTTCAAGATGGGGAAGTGATAATTTTGGTGTGGAATTTAGAGCTGGTACTAAAGATTTGGCCCTTGCTCGTTTCTATCAAACAGCACTAGCTGCTCGTGTTGCTACCAACGATTATTCAGGACTAACTGATATTGGAGAGTGGAAATTATATGATGGATCAAGATGGACCGGTGAAGGTTTAGCAGATCGTTTTGGTGTTGAAGTAGATCAAGCTGAAAAGGCCCTAACTGCATTACGTGAAGCTGGAGTTAAGGATCAATACATGGTTTGTTTCATGGGTTGGGATGATGCTAATAATCCGATCTTTAAAGAAAATAAGAGAAAGTTTGTTAAGTCTCTTACTAAAGATTTAATTCTTCAATTAGCTGAATCAGAAGATGATCAAGTCACACGTTCACTATTTAGAACATGGACAAAGTCTTCAAGAGTTTCTCATGAGTTAAGAAATTATATTCAACCAAAGAGAATTGCTCCAACCGCAATTGGTGAGTTTATGCAATTTACTCCTCCATCAGGAAGGGCCCTTGTTAGTAACATGACTGATGTTAATAATATTGACCTTGGTATTGAATACTCAGGTAAGTTCCCACTAATGTTAGATGCTAACTACTCACCTGATAAACTTGCTGATAGTAAGAATGCTTGGCTTCAAACAAAAGTTGATATGAACCCAGAAGAAAGAAAGGCCGTGATTAAAAGTGTGGCTGAGGATCTTTTAAAAGAACTAGGTGGAGAAGGTGAGGCCACTGAGATCGTTGATGGTGGTGGTCACGGTCACGGTTTGGAAGTAAGTTATGAAATTAGAGATCCACAAAATAGAAAGTGGGTTGTTGAATGGGATGGAATTGGTCGTTCATATAAAGCAGACGGTACAATTGTTGAAGGTTCTGTAAGAGGTGGTTCAATTGAACTTGTAACGCCGAAGTTTGTACCTGAAGAAGCTGAAGTTGAAGCGGTCTACAAGGCATTTGATAAAAATAATATCATGCCAGTAGTAAACGCAGGTGGTGGTCACGTCAATATTGACCTTGCTGCCTTTGAAGGTAAGCCAAAGCAACTAGCTCGTTTCATGTCTATTTTTCATGAGAATAGAGGGATTATCTCTTTGATGTTTCAGTACGCTAATCGATTGAAGTCTGCTGAGCCAATTGATATCTCAAGTTCTCTTTCTCAAAAGCTTAAGAACTTTGAGGGAAGTGAAGATGATCTTAAAAAGCTTCTTTATAATGAACAATATTTTAACCCAAGATATGGACGTAAGACTCGTTATAATCAACTAGATATGAGTGCTTTTTTTCAAGATGTTATTCCTGAAGAATTGATTACTGATGACTTTGATATTAACAGTCCAACTGATCCATGGAGAAGAACATTTAGAGTTGATAATAAAATTAGAAAGGCAGAGTTTAGATTATTTAATGCTCCAAGGGATGCTTATGAGTCTGCTCTGCAAATTAAACTTTTAAGGGCCATGCTCTCAAAAGCTCTTAATGAAGAGGATGAGCTAAGTGGTGCTGTTCAAAAAGTTGATCATGTTGCTTATAAGAATAATCCTGCTAAAGCCACAGCAGATCTTCAAAAGATGTGTGATCAGCTTGGTTTAGACATTAACGATTTTAGACCTGCACTAGCGGAAGGTATGTCTGATACAGACCTTTTAACGAGAAGTAAGTTCTTTGAACCATTGGAAAAGAAACTTGCAAATCATCCAAAGCAAAGAGGTTGGGGAAGTGCTGTTGAGCCAAGAAGTAATGAAAACCCAATTAATAGTGCTGGCCGTGAGTGGACACCAGGTGCTGCCGATGAGTTAAATACCATGACTCATGAGCAAAGACTTGCAGCTGCCGCAGAAGGTGAGAGATTAAGAGCGAATATTGTTCCTGATCGTGATTTTCCAGGAGCGTTTAAACGTACTGATAGTTGTGTTGATGCAGCAGGTGTTTTCCTGCAATAGGTGCCACGTACGTGCCATGTACCTAACACATTGAGTAAATGTATTATCAAGGCCTTCACAAATGTGAGGGCCTTTTTTTGCAATGAATCGTGTCATATGTCTTTTTATCTTGTTGAATGTTCTTCGCACAACACACAACATTATTGAGAGATTTTCATGAGACTATTATTTATTTTGTTACTTTCTATAAGTATCCATGCCTTCGAAGAAATCCCTTCCTCACAAATTGACTTTAGACCTCCAGTAAATGATAGCGAAAATTTAGTCTTGCCACTACAAAGTAATATTTCTGAAGCTCTAAAGTTTCATACAGAAGTGAAGTCACAAGGTAAGCGTGGAGCATGTACTATCTTTTCTTCTATCGGCTATTTTGAATCTTTATTAATGAGAGATGGATTAGTTGGTAATGATATCGATCTTTCTGAAGAATGGCTTGAATATGTTGTCATGACCAGACAAGACGATGAGGGAAGCACCAGTAATCGAAACTTTAAAAAATCACTTTTCTTTGGTCTTGTCAGTGAATCTACTTGGCCTTACTTAGGGTTAAAACTTTATTACGGAAGTTGGAATAGTTCAAAAACTGAGCTCCACGATATTCAACCACGAGATAAAAACAAGTGGTTTGATGGTATTGTTGGATATCCTGCCCCTGGAAGTCGCGATCGTCGTATTAGCGGTGAGAAAGGCGGAGGGCATAGTATTCTTGTGGTTGGTTACGATTACTCAATCGAAATTACAAATAAACTCTTAATGGATGATGGTACATATAAAGAAGTTAAGACATCAGGTGCTTACTTAATTAAAAACTCTTGGGGTCAAAAAGGATTTGGGAAGAACTTTACTTTCAAAGGACAGTCTCTTCCTGGGTTTGGTTGGGTTTCCCAAGAGTATGCTAATGAGCTAGGTACCTTCTATTCTTTAGTGAGATGATTATTGATCATTGAACTGACATACATGTAGAACTTCTAACCAGAACTATCTATCTAGATTTGCCATTTTCTCCTATTTTTTGATCTCCAATAAAACTTTTAGTAATGGGACAATATCCCTAATTAAGATGCAACTTTAAGGCCATTATATGAGAATTGTTTCAAGTAGTTAGGACCGCCAAAGTGTCTAAACTTTAGACGGCCCTCAAGTCTTACTTATTATAGACTTAGTATTACTTCATAAGGATCACGAAAAGCTCGTGTCCCCATTTTATAATCAAGATTTAATCTAATCACATCGCCTTCATTTTTCTTTGCAGAAAGCAGCTCTAGGTTTAGATCATTGTAAGCGCTATTGTTTTGAATAAGCGTTGCTAGGTCTCTTTGTTGATCATTAGTTAATGAGCTATATTTCAAAACGGTCATGGCCATAACTTTTTCACGAAGAGTACTTTCTTCTTTAACAAATATTTCAAAGAGCCAATCTCTAATCTCTCTTCGATTTCTTGTTTCAAACATGGCATTGATAATCGTTTCTTTAACTGATTCTCTCTTTTCATGAAAGTATGCCAGGATCAATGTTTCCCTAACATCACGCTGAGTAACTAACTTACGAAGGGCCCATACTTTTTGCGATATATTCTCTACTTTTTCTAAACTTTTTAGATTTTTTTTAATCTCTGAAGCCACAACTTTTTGCAGGTAATTCCTAACCGTTGGAGACTTCATAGAAAGAGTATATAAAGATGCCATAGCAAATGAACTAAAATGTCCGATTTCATTGTGTGCTAATTCAATTAAAGAGCGATAGACATAAGAACGGTTTCCACCAAGGGATAGCGTTTTTATAGCTGCTACTTTTACAGATTCGGACTTACTTCTTTTAAATGTTTCTAAAACTTTTTTTGAGACTCTTGGGTCCCCAGCAAAGTTTCTTAAAACTCTTAATGATGATACTTGATCTTGCTCAGATCCGTTCTCTAATAGATCGAGATAGAGTTTCGTTTGCCAGGTTTGACCAAATGTTGATGATAATAAAGATAACAGTCCGAGTGCAAAGATTAACTTCTTCACTATAATTCTCCTCACCCAAAACCGAAGCTAGTTTTAGTAAACATTGCGTAAAAGGTTAATTTTAGTGCCAAAACGAATCAAAACAGTCGGGCAAAGTGGCACCAGTGGCTATGTGTCCTGCAGAAAAATTTACACGGTACCT
>JAONMX010000080.1 GCA_028378565.1 Bacteriovoracaceae bacterium | reverse complement strand
TCTAAGTTGATATCACCTTTAACAGTAGGTAATTCTCCTAGTAGCTTTTCTAAGTTTTTAGCTTCTTTTTTTAATGCTCTAGAGCAATAAGACTGAGGATTTCGAATAAGCCCTAGTACAAGATGCTCAGGGTAAATTTCAGGGTGCTTACGGTTTAATGCCTCTGTTTGGGCAATTTCTATAGCACCAGTAACAATTGAGTCAAAATTTTTCATAGTAACCTCCATATGCAATTGCGTTCTTACATATAAGATGGTTACGCTTTTAATAACGTCAAGGGTGGTCTTGTAAATTCTTATCTCTTACTGCTAGAATGGCCTCTTAAATCAATATATTGGACGTTACTATGTTTAAAATCATACTTTTGTTATTAACTTTTAGTTTAACTACTTTTGCTCAATCTAAGTATCCAGCTGCTGACTTCTCTGGACCAAGAAGTACCTTCAACTATTATTTAAAAACAATGGTTGGTTATAAAAAGGGTGATGACTCTGCTTTAAATATGGCAACAAAAGCTTTTCATTTGGAGTTCATCGATCCTGCTCTAAGACAAAATATTGCAGAAACTGCGACCATTCAATTAATTAATACTTTAGATCGACTTGAGAAGGTTGATATTAATAAAATTCCTCAAGACCTTGGAGAATTAACAAAGTATGACTATAAAAAGAATAGTATTAGCCTTGATGGTCAAGATTATGAAGTTGAGATTAGTTTATTCAAAAATAAAAATGGTCTTTGGAAATTTTCAAAAGAAACAATCTTATCTATTCAGCATTTTGAACGATTTACTAAAGATAACAAAGTTGTCGACGGAGTAGATGCACTTTTCACATGGAAAGATAAAGTTAAAGAAAAAATGCCTGATTGGACGAGTAAAAGAAGCTTTATTTTACTTAACGGTCAATGGTTTGGTTTAGTACTACTCGTTTTTATCGCTTTCATTATCGAGAAGTTAATCAAAATTTATGTAGCGAGTATCACTATTAATCTTCTTTTAAAAAGAGGAATTAAAATTTCTGATGATTTAAAAAAGAGGTTTACTTCACCTATTGGTGTTTTTTGTTTTGCAGGTCTGTGGCTAATCGGAGTTCAGTTATTAGAATTTTCTCCCGAAATTTTGAGTTGGTTTTTAAGAGGAGGCTATGTTGTTCTAACTGTCGGTGCTGTCATTGCTGTTCATCATATTGTTGATGTCTTCTGTTTATTTCTTGAAGATAAGGCTCTTGAAAGTGAAAATAAATTTGACGACATTCTTGTTCCGCTTGTTAGAAAAACTTCTAAATTTATCGTCATCGCTGTAGGTATCATTTTTATTGGTGATTCACTTACAATTAATATGAAAAATATTATTGCAGGGATGGGGATTGGTGGTATTGCCTTTGCTCTTGCTGCTAAAGATACGATCTCTAATATTTTTGGCTCTCTTACTGTTTTGTTAGACAGGCCATTTCGAATTGGTGACTGGGTTGTTATTGATGGAAATATTGAAGGTACTGTTGAAGAGGTTGGCCTTAGATCTTGCCGTATAAGAACATTCTACAACTCACAAATAACGCTTCCTAATGGAAAACTTACCAATGTCCATATTGATAACTATGGAGTGAGAAAGTATAGAAGGTACACAACAAAATTAGGTATTGAGTATGGTACTCCTGCAGAAAAAATAGATGAATTCTGTGAAGGGATAAAAGAAATTATTCTGGCTCACCCTCATACTAGGAAAGATTATTTTCATGTTTACTTCAACGGATTTGGTGCCTACTCATTAGATATTTTACTTTATTGTTTCTGGGAAGTTCCTGACTGGTCAGTAGAACTACAAGAAAGACATAAGTTGCTAATGGATATTCTTAAGCTTGCTAAGAAACAAGGTGTGCAATTTGCTTTCCCTACACAAACTCTCCATACATATAGAGAAAATTAAATTTCTTCTAGCAAATCAGGGCGTACTTTTTTAAGTACGGATGTGACTTTTTGAACAAATGCATCTTCATCGAAAGGCTTTACTATAAAGTTTTTGGCACCATTTGCGACAGCTTCTTCAATAACTCTTTTATTAAGTTCACCGCTAACGACGATTACAGAATCAATGCTATTTTCACTTTCTTTTGTAAACTCTTTAAGCAGATCAACTCCACTTTTTCGAGGCATATTCACATCCATAAGAATAACTGCAAAAGCTTGGTTGTGTAGCTTAATCGATGCTTCACTTCCATCTTTGGCCTTAATGATATTCCTAAAATAACCTAAGTTTTCACAATACATCTCAAGCGTATCTAGGATATCTCTGTCATCATCAATTAATAGAACATCATTTGTATTTGGCATAACGGTATTATACTCTTTCAACTAATAGACTCAACACTTTTTTACTTAACTTTTATAGTCAACATTTTCCTATTAAGTATCACATGGATAGTCAAAGAGGCATTTTTCTTTAACTGCTTTAGCAACAGTATCAGGGACCATTTCTTCCCAACCTGATTCACCATTTTGAATCATCTTGATCACAACTCTAGACCATATATGAAAAGCATTCTTGTTAAATTTTTTGAGATCAACAATTTTTCCAGAACTTTGAAGATATGAAAGTATATGACCTAAGTCATTAGGAAGTTCTGCTTTTGAACTATCAAGAATACTGTCATCATCTTCATTCTTAGCAGGGTATAAGTATAATTTAGTTTCCCCTGAGGTAAGATGTCCAATTCCTCCTAACACTCCACCCTTCACTTGTTCATAGTTTTTGATATCAAAAACTTCTTGTAAGTTATAGTAACCAAGAACAAAGGCAGTCTGCCCATTAGTGCATGACTTTATATATTGATTTAAATCTCCAAAGGTTTCAAAACTAGAAATGAGAACTTGATAACCAAGCTTACATAATAAATCGACTCGAGCTAAGAAGTCTTCCGATTCTACAACACCTCTTTCCTTTAATTTATTCATACTAATCTCAGGAAGAACGAGCACTTCTTTTTCCTTAGAATCCTTTTTGAATTGCTCAACTCCCATCTTGATCATATCGATATTGACCAGAGTTGGTGGTCGGTATGAACCACGACAAATTAAAATATTTTTTTTATAGAGAGCGTCCTTTGGTTGTAAAACAGATCCATCATGATCAAAGAGAATTGCTGAACAAAAACTTTTCTTCACAAGCTCCAAAGGCCATAACCTTGAGTCAGTTTCTTTAAACGCAGGGCCTGAAACATGAATATAATCGATTCGGATACGATCAAGAGATAGACCATCCATTAATTGTGAAATAAAACTCTCTCGCTTACCCGCACTATTAAACGCAGCATAAATAAGATTGACTCCAATTATCCCCAGTGCTTCTTGTTGCTGAAGATTAGAGTTATCTAACATACGAACATGAATAATAACCTCACTATGGGATCCACAGCACTCGCCTTGAAATCTAACTCCTAACCAACCGTGGCATTCAGCATTATAATTGAAGCTTTTTGCGGCAACAGTATCTGCAAAAACAAAGAATCTTGAATCTTTTCCTTTTGATTCATGAAGCCTTTCTTTTAATTGACGATACTCATGATCAAGCATCGTTAATAAACGATCATGGCTAACATAACGTCCAGATTTGCCATAGATGGCATCACTTACGGCCATATCATAGGCGGACATAGATTTTGCAATTGTTCCAGCTGCTCCACCGGCTCTGAAAAAGTGTCTTGCAACTTCTTGACCGGCTCCAATTTCAGCAAAGGTTCCATAAATTTTAGCATCTAGATTAATTTCAAATGCTTTTTGGTTTGTGTCTAAACTTATTTCCATACAAGCGACCTATTCTTAAATTTTTAACTCTTTTTATTCTAGCAGATATGATAAAAAAAAGTATGGAAACTAACGAATCTACAAAAAATTTTGAACAACATATTTTTGTTTGCACTCAGTGCCAATACGTATGCTCTAATGGCAAAGCGTGCGGCCCCGATATCGCTCCAGCTTTTAGGAAGTCTTTAAAATCAAAAGTTAAAACACAATTTCCTAAAAAGAATATAAGAGTTAACTCCTCTGGATGCCTCGGTCAGTGTGAGCAAGGAATTTCTGCGGTCATCTATCCTCAGGGTGAATGGGAGCTAAATCTCAGACCAGGAGAGGAAGAAAGGCTCATCCGGCAGATAAAGTGACAATATTACTTGCCACACAGCGATGTAACTCCCTGAAATCAAAAAAATGTTAGATAAATGCTTGAATACCTTTCCGATCTTTCCGATAAGAAGGAATATACGCTATAATAGTGTAAGGCCCTCAAGGAGGTACAAGTGAGCATTCAAATTCTTATCGTACTCGGGCTTGCTGGAATTTCAATGGGTTACATTCTTGCTCAAGAGAAAAAGAGAAAGAAAGTCCCTGTTAGAATCAAAGTAAGGTCAAACTCAGACAAATAGTCTGCAACTATTACAACCATCATTGTATTTCCAATTTATTGGGTGTATTTTTATGACGCTTTTTACCATTTGCGAGGCGTTATGAAAAAGACAAAAATCACTCTATCTACTCTACTCATGCTTGGGCAGCTATTTGCTATGCCTCAGGCCCATGGAGCAACTGATCTTGGTAATAAAATTATCTATGGTGAAGACAATAGATACGATACTGAGCAATATCCTGATCGCGAGGTTAGAGAATATGCAAAAAGTGTAGCTGGTATGGTTTCAAATCATAAGCTTCAACCAAATTTTGATAACCCAGACACATACAACTTCTTTTTAAGAACAGCAGAACAATCTCAAGGCCTCTGTATTGGTGAAAGATTTTCTGAGCAATATGTACTACCAGGCTGTACTGGATTTTTAGTATCTCCAGATACTCTTGTGACAGCAGGTCACTGTGTAACAAGTGAATTCGAATGTAAGACAAGCTCATGGGTTTTCGATTATACCGATGGAACAACTGATATTCCAAAAGACAATGTTTATAAGTGTGAAAAAATTGTGAAACAAGAGTTAGCAGAAAAGTATGCTTCTATAAAGGATTACGCAGTTATAAAACTTGATCGTCCTGTAACGGGAAGAGCACCCTTAAAGTTTAGAAAAAAAGGTAAAGTAAGAACAGGTGCAAAGCTTTTT
>JAONMX010000008.1 GCA_028378565.1 Bacteriovoracaceae bacterium | reverse complement strand
TTGATCAAGTAACAGATGTTCACAATATGGCGGCTATTATTAGAACAGCTAGCTTCTATGGTTTTGAAGCAGTTATTTTTTCTCGTAAAAACTTTAGTGGCTTTCCTCCGTCTTATTTTAGAATTGCGAGTGGTGGCCATGAGTCAATGCCTTTATACAATGTGCCAAGCTTGTCGAAAGCGGTTACTGCATTGAAAAATAATAATTTTTTAACGATTGGATTTTCTGAACACTCAAAAATAACAAAAATCGATGACAAACCGATTAGAAGTTGTTTAGTATTGGGAGCGGAAGAGAGTGGATTATCTCATGCAGTTATGAGGTCAGTGGATAAATGTATTTCATTGGTCTCGCAAGGGTCGATCAAGTCTTTAAATGTTTCTGTAGCTGCTGCGGTCGCCATGGAAAAGATTTTTAATGTAAATGATTAAAATTTTCTTGATTTTAAGCATTTAATAGATTAAAAATTCTTTCTCAATGGAGAATAGGCTGGCATAGCTCAGTTGGTAGAGCATCGGTTTTGTAAACCGGCGGTCGTAGGTTCAAATCCTATTGCCAGCTCCATTTTGAGGCGAGGTTGCCGAGTGGCCAAAGGCAACAGACTGTAAATCTGTCGGGTTTTCCCTTCGATGGTTCGAATCCATCTCTCGCCACCACCTTAAGCGGGTATAACTCAGTTGGTAGAGTGCCAGCCTTCCAAGCTGGATGTCGCAAGTTCGAATCTTGTTGCCCGCTCCATTTTTTTCATTACATTTTAAAATATTAAAAATGAAGTTTTAAGGACCAAAAGGTCCTTTGTTATTTGCGATGATACTTTTAGCTTTACTTTGTTAGTCGAAAAGATTAATTATTCGCTAAGTTTCAATGCAATACATGTGCTGAGCTATCGGGCTTACGTGGCTCAGTGGTAGAGCACTCCCTTGGTAAGGGAGAGGTCGTGGGTTCAATTCCCACCGTAAGCTCCAGTAATGTAAGTTTTTTCCTAGGGAAAAACTCTTGCACTACTTGAATAAATGAAAGATACTTGTGAATCTCAAGTAACGATTAATATAGGCATTCGTAATAAATATAGGTTATTGCACTTTAAGGAGTTCGAGTAATGGCTAAGGAAAAATTTGACAGAAGTAAACCTCACGTAAACGTAGGTACAATTGGTCACGTAGACCACGGTAAAACAACACTTACAGCAGCGATTTCAATGACAATGGCAGAGCTTGTTGGTGGAGATGCAAGATCATATGCAGATATCGATAGTGCACCAGAAGAGAAAGCTCGTGGTATCACGATCAACTCAGCTCACATTGAGTATGAAACACCAAATCGTCACTACGCTCACGTAGATTGTCCAGGTCACGCGGATTATGTAAAGAACATGATTACAGGTGCAGCACAAATGGACGGGGCTATCCTAGTTGTTTCGGCAGCAGATGGACCTATGCCACAGACTAGAGAGCATATCCTTCTTGCACGTCAGGTTGGTGTTCCGGCGATCGTAGTATTTATGAATAAAGTAGATCAGGTAGATGATGAAGAACTACTTGAGCTAGTTGAAATGGAAATTAGAGAGCTTCTTTCTTCTTATGACTTCCCAGGAGATGATATTCCAATTATTGCAGGTTCAGCACTTGCGGCAGTTGAGAATAGAGACGCAAACATTGGGCGTGATAAGGTTAAAGAACTAATGGAAAACGTTGATTCTTATATCCCAGCTCCAGAGCGTGATGTAGATAAAGCATTTTTGATGCCAGTTGAGGATGTGTTCTCAATTTCAGGACGTGGAACGGTTGTAACAGGTCGTATTGAAAGAGGTATCGTTAAGGTTAACGAAGAAGTAGAGATAGTAGGAATTAGAGAAACAGCAACTACAACTTGTACAGGTGTAGAGATGTTTAGAAAGCTTCTTGATGAAGGTCAAGCAGGTGATAACGTAGGTCTTTTACTTCGTGGTATTAAAAGAGAAGATGTGGAGCGTGGACAGGTACTTTGTAAGCCAGGTTCAGTTAAGCCACATAAGAAATTTAATGGTGAAGTTTATATCCTTTCGAAAGATGAGGGTGGACGTCACACACCAATTTTTAAAGGTTACAGACCACAATTTTACTTCAGAACAACTGATGTAACGGGATCGATTGAGTTAGCAGATGGTGTTGAGATGATCATGCCAGGTGATAACACTTCATTTAAGGTTGAGTTAATTACTTCAATCGCGATGGAAAAAGGTCTTAAGTTTGCAATCCGTGAGGGTGGTAGAACTATCGGTGCTGGAACAGTTTCTGAGATCATTGATTAGTATTGTAAAAAATAAAAAATAATTAAGGGGCCGGTCGTTGACTGGCCCTTTTTTTTCCAGTAAATTCAGTCAAATTTAAGAATCTGGGTGTATAGCTCCAATTGGTAGAGCGGCTGATTCCAAATCAGTAGGTTGGGGGTTCGAATCCCTCTGCACCCGCCATATATTATTTATCAAAAGCGCACAGCGTCTTATTACAAAAAACTAGACATTCTAGCTTATATGAAGCATAAGAGAAAAACTCACTAGTTTGCCACCATTATTGCCCATGCGGGGTAAATGGTTTTATTTTAGGAAAATGAGCATATGTCTATAATAAAAATCGAAGATACGAAGAAATGGATTAACTCTTTTGTAGCAATAATCTCTATTCTTATTGGTTATTTAGTAATTAAGTTTTTAGGTCAAATGGGTGAATGGTTTGATCTCGAAGCTAAGGTGAAAAACTTTCTTATGGTTTCTCAAGGTGTAGGTATCTTGATTGGATTAAGTAGTTTTCTTTTTGTAACAAAAAATTCAAAAGCATATGGGCACATGACTGAAGTTTATACAGAACTTACTAAAGTAGTTTGGCCTGAGAGAGATAACGTTGTTAAGTCAACAGTTGGAATTATTATTGGAGTTTCAATTATCAGTGGATTATTTGTTGCAGTGGATTTCCTGTTTAGAAAATTATTAGAGCTAGCTTACTAAGAGAAGGTTATATGGGTGAAGAAAATATGAATGACGAGAAAGTTGAAGCTGTCGAGCAAACTGAAACTGAAGTTGAGGCTACAGAAGTAACTCCTGAGTCAGTTGAAGTTGAAGCTGAGGTTGAAGCACCTGCTACAAATAGTGACGGTACTGAAAGAGATCCAGCACTAGCTTTTGGTACAGGGCCAGACTTTAAATGGTATATCGCTAAGACTTTAACAGGTCAGGAAAATAAAGTTGCTAAAACTTTAAGAGAAAGAATTGTTAATCTTAAAAAGACTGAATTCTTTTCAGAAATTCTTATTCCTGAAGAGACAGTTGTTAGTAATGCTGGTGGAAAAAAACGAACACTTAAGAAAAAGTTTTTCCCAGGATATATTTTACTAAGAATGGTTATGAGTAACGATACTTGGCACTTAGTAAAAGATACAGAAAAGATAACAGGATTTGTTGGTGGAACACCAGACAAGCCTGCTGCTATTACTGAGGACGAAGCGAAGTATATGCTTGGTCAAGTTGAAGATGGAATCAAGAAACCTAAGACGAGTGTTGACTTTGAAGAAGGTGAGCAAGTTAAGGTTATTGAAGGTCCATTTGCTTCATTTGTGGGAACAATTGAAGCTGTGAATGATAAAGGTAAAGTTAGAGTTAATGTTTCAATTTTTGGTCGACCAACACCAGTGGAACTAGACTTTACTCAGATTGAGAGAGTTTCTTAATTTGAGATATATGTAATACAAGTTGGTAGGTCTCGCCGATCGATAAGGAGTTAATTATGGCAAAGAAAGTAACAGGTTTCATCAAGCTTCAAATTGAAGCTGGAAAAGCAAACCCATCACCACCAATCGGACCAGCACTTGGTCAGAAAGGTGTCAACATCATGGAATTTTGTAAGGCATTTAATGCGAAAACTCAGAAAGATTCTGGAATGATTTTTCCTACAATCATTACAGTTTATACTGACCGTTCGTTTACGTTCGTTACAAAAACTCCACCAGCATCTTACCTTTTAAAGACTAAGTTAAAGTTAAAAAGAGGTGCAAATAAGCCTGGTCATGAAGTCGCTGGAACAGTTCCAGAGAACACTGTTAAAGAGATCGTCGGAATTAAAAAAGAAGATCTTACAGCAGCAAATGAAGAGGCAGGTATGAGAACTATTGAAGGTTCAGTTCGTTCAATGGGTCTTAAATTAGATTATAAATAAGTATCACGGGAGACTTAAAAGTCGCTTGCACCGGGAGGTAATAAATGGCAAATAAATCAAAGAAATTTTTAGAAGCTCAGTCTAAAGTAAACCCTGAGCAAACTTATGCGGTAGACGAAGCTATCAAGCTTGTAAAAGAAGTTGCTTTTGCAAAATTTGATGAAACAGTCGATCTAGCGTTCAACCTTGGTGTTGATCCAAGACATGCTGACCAAATGATTAGAGGAGCAATTGCTCTTCCAGCTGGTACAGGTAAATCAGTAAGAGTATGTGTAATCACTTCAGGTGAAAACATCAAAAAAGCAGAAGATGCGGGAGCAGATTTTGTTGGTGGTGATGACATGGTTCAAAAGATTGCTGGTGGATGGCTTGAGTTCGATAGAGTTATCGCATCTCCAGACATGATGGGTAAGCTTGGTAGAATTGGTAGAGTTTTAGGACCAAGAGGCTTAATGCCTAACCCTAAGCTTGGTACAGTTACTCCAAACGTTGCTCAAGCAGTTGAAGAGCAAAAAGCTGGTAAGGTTGAATACCGTACTGAGAAAAATGGTGTGATTCACGTTCCAATTGGAAAGAAATCATTTACTGAAGAACAACTAAGACAAAATTTTAATGCTATTACAAGCGCGATTGTTAAAGCTAAGCCTGCTAGTGCTAAAGGTACATACCTTAAAACACTAACAGTAAGTACGACAATGGGGCCAGGTATCAAGCTTGATACTTTAGCAGCAATTAATTCAACTAACTAATAGTTAGGTAATAATACAGTTTGGGGTTGAAGAAAGTCGGTAGAGAACAAGGTTGTTCTTAATAAATCCTGCTAGAAATCTCCCTCCGAACAATTGGAGGTACTTATGTTAAACAGATCACAGAAAGGTGAGATCATTGATGGGCTTAAAAAGGATATTGAAGCTGCTCGTGCAATCTTTCTAACAAACCTGATTGGTGTAAGTTCAAATGATGCAGTCGCTATCAGAAAAGGTGTTCGTGACCATGACGGAAAAGTCGTTGTTACAAGAAACACACTATTTGGTAAGGCTTCTGAAGGAACTTATGCAGAATCATTACTAGCCAACCTTAAAGGGCCACATGCAGTTGCTTTTGCATTCGAAGATGCACCAGGCGTTGCTAAGACTCTAAAGAAAGCTGGTGAAGACCATGACGTTATTGAACTAATTGGTGGATTTTTAAATGGTGAAGAGCTTACAAGAGCTCAAGTAAATGAACTAGCAAGCTTACCATCGAGAGATGAAATGCTAGCGACTGTACTTGCCACTATGCAAGCACCAGTATCATCTTTTGCTCGCTTAATGAACGCGATTAAAGATGAGTGTGAAGCACAAGGTGTAGAAAATCCAAGTGGATTAAAAATGGAAGCAGCAGCTTCTGAAGAATAATTAAAACTAAAATAAATAATATAAAGTTTAAGGAGAATTGAAATGGCAATTACAAACGATCAATTTATGGAACATATCTCAAACATGTCAGTACTTGATATGGCTAACCTAGTTAAAGAGATGGAAGAAAAATTTGGTGTATCAGCAGCTCCTGTTGCTGTTGCTGGTGGAGCTGCAGGCGCAGCCGCTGAAGAGCAAACTGAATTTTCTGTAGTTCTTGCTGAAGCAGGTGCTAAGAAAATCAACGTAATTAAAGAAGTTAGAGCAATCACTGGTCTTGGTCTTAAAGAAGCAAAAGAGCTAGTTGAAAGTGCTCCAAAAGCTGTTAAAGAAGGCGTTGAGAAAGCAGAAGCTGAAGAGCTTAAGAAGAAGCTTGAAGCAGCTGGTGCAAAAGTTGAGCTTAAATAATTTAAGTAAATTAAAAAAATGATTAAAAATTAGATTTTTAGGTGTGGAAGATGATTTCTTTCACACCTTTTTCACGTTTCTAGAATAGAAAAAGTAAACTTCTCTCTAAGGAGAATATAACATGACTCAGGTCTTTAAACCGAATCAATGGTTCAGAAAGAATTTTTCAAGGGTACCTAGTGTACTGGAAACACCTCCTCTAATGAAGCTTCAAACTAATTCATATGAAGAATTTCTACAGAAGGACATTCCACCAGCAAAAAGAAAAGATGTTGGATTACAAGCGGTATTTAACTCAGTATTCCCTATTTTCGATTTTAACAAAACTGTATCTTT
Source organism: Bacteriovoracaceae bacterium (assembly GCA_028378565.1). GTDB lineage: Bacteria > Bdellovibrionota > Bacteriovoracia > Bacteriovoracales > Bacteriovoracaceae > JAAEST01. The sequence goes on along the minus strand of JAONMX010000008.1, from coordinate 39,450 downwards.
AGAGTTCGTAAGCTACGCTTTAGAACAACCAAAATACACTGTTAAAGAATGTCGTCAAAGAGGATTATCTTACGAAGCACCTTTAAAGGTAATCGTAAGGTTAGTTTTCTATGATGTGACAGTTGATAAAGATGGTAATGAACAAAAAACAGTATCATCAATTAAAGAACAAGAAGTGTATCTTGGTAACATTCCATTAATGGCCGACACTGGTTCATTTGTTTATAATGGAACGGAAAGAGTAATTGTTTCTCAGTTACACAGATCACCAGGTATTATTTTTGAACACGATAGTGGTAAAAAACATACTAGCGGTAAGCTTCTTTATTCAGCGAGAATTATTCCTCATAGAGGTTCATGGTTAGATTTTGAATTTGATCATAAGAATGTTCTTTTCGCTAGAATTGATAGAAAGAGAAAGCTTCATGCAACAGTTGTTCTTAAAGCTATGGGTTACTCAACACCTGATCTTCTTGATATTTTTTATGAAAAAGAATTAGTAACTTTTAACAAAGATAGCTCATTTACAAGAGAACTTGATTTCACTCTATTGATTGGAACAAGAGCTACTCAAGATGTTCTAGATCCTAAAACTGCTAAACCAGTGATTAAGAAAGGTAAAAAGTTTACGAAAGTTTCTGTGAAAAAAGCATTAGAAGCTGGAATTAATACTTTAAGTGCTGAACTAGAAGAAGTCGTTGGCAAAGTTGTTGCTGAAGATATTTTTGATGAGAATACTGGTGAAGTTCTTTGTCTTGCAAATGAAGCTTTATCTGAATCAAAGATTCAAGAGTTAACAGCTGCGGGAATCACAAAAGTTAAATGTCTTTATATCGATATGATTAACTTTGGTGACCAAATCAGAAACACTCTTCTTCTTGATAAGACTGATAGTAAAGATGATGCTTTACTTAAAATCTTTGAAAGACTTAGACCTGGTGAACCACCGACAGTAGAAGCAGCAGAAATACTATTTAATAACTTATTCTTTAATGAAGAAAAATATGACCTCTCAAGAGTTGGTCGTATGAAAATTAATTATAAGTTTGGAACAGAAGTTCCTGTTGAAAATACAGTTCTTACAAAAGAGGACATCATTACAACTGCTAGATACCTAGTAGAGCTTAACAATGGAAAAGGTAAAGTTGATGATATCGACCACCTTGGAAACAGAAGAGTTCGTGCAGTTGGTGAGCTTCTTGAAAACCAATTTAGAGTTGGTCTTGTAAGAATGGAAAGAGCGGTTAAAGAAAGAATGGCCATTCAAGAAATTGAAACGATGATGCCATACGATCTCGTTAACCAAAAGCCAGTTGCTGCAGCTGTAAAAGAATTTTTTGGTTCTTCTCAGTTATCTCAATTTATGGATCAGACAAACCCACTTTCAGAAGTAACTCACAAGAGAAGACTTTCTGCTCTTGGGCCAGGTGGTCTTACTCGTGAAAGAGCTGGTTTTGAAGTTCGTGACGTTCACGCAACTCACTACGGAAGAATGTGTCCGGTTGAGACGCCTGAAGGACCAAACATTGGTCTAATCACTTCACTTGCAACTTATGCAAGAGTTTCAGAATACGGATTTATCGAAACTCCATATCAGGTTATAAACGAAGATAAAGGAGTAGAAGAACCTAAGTACTTCACTGCATTTCAGGAAGAAGGAAAGGTTATTGCTCAGATCGATAAGGAGCATATTCTTAACGGTAAAGTAAACGGAGATCACGTTCCTTCACGTGCAAGTGGTGAATTCATGCTTGTTAACAGTGATGAAATTGATCTTATGGACGTTTCTCCTAGTCAGATGATTTCTATCGCTACTTCATTAATTCCATTTCTTGAGCACGATGATGCCAACCGTGCACTAATGGGATCGAACATGATGAGGCAAGCGGTACCAGTTGTTAAAACTGATGCACCAATTGTTGGTACTGGTGTAGAGCATATTGTTGCTAGAGACTCAGGAGCAATTGTTACTGCTGACGCTGACGGAAAAGTAATCTTTGTTGATTCAAATAGAATCGTACTTCAAAGAGATAAATTTGCTGATGGCGAGTCTGGTGTAGATATTTACAAGCTTGTTAAGTACCAAAGAACAAATCAAAACACTTGTAATAACCAAAAAGCTCTTGTGAAAGAAGGTGATATTGTTAAGAAGGGTGCAGTGATCGCAGATGGTCCTGGTACTCAACTTGGTGACCTTGCCCTTGGACAAAACGTACTTGTAGCATTTATGCCTTGGGGTGGTTACAACTATGAGGATTCAATCCTTATTAGTGAATCACTTCTTGCAAAAGACGTTTTTACTTCAGTTCACATTGAAAGTTTTGAAGTTGAAGCAAGAGATACAAAACTTGGTAAAGAAGAAATTACTCGTGATATTCCAAATGTTTCTGAAGAGGCCCTTAAAGACCTTGATGAAGCTGGTATTATTAGAGTCGGAGCAATTGTTAAGCCTGGTGATATCCTAGTAGGAAAGATCACTCCAAAAGGTGAAACGCAATTATCTCCTGAAGAAAAACTTCTTAAGGCCATCTTCGGTGATAAAGCTGGAGACGTAAAAGATACTTCTTTAAGAGTTCCATCTTCTGTAAGAGGAACGGTTATTGATGCAAAAGTTTACACTAGAGAAGGTGTTGAACTTTGTGCACGATCTAAAGAAATTATCGATCAAGAAACAACTCTAATTAGAAGAGATGAAAGAATTGAAATTAAATCAATTCAAAAATCAGCGATCAATCAAATAGCAAAAATGCTTAAGGGTACAAAAACTACAGATAAGTTAGTTTCTGAAGATGGTTCAACTGAACTACTTGGAAAAGGAACTGAGATTACTGTTGATACTCTTAAAGATGTACCATTTGAGCTTATCGGTTATCTTCCGTTAGAAGCATCATTAGAAGAAAAACTAAGTGAATACTTTGCTGACGTTCGTAACAGAATTAACAGAGTTAGAACTAGAGCTAACGATGAAATTGCAATGCTACATAGAGGTGATGAGCTTCCAGCAGGTGTTATCAAAAAGGTTACAATTTACGTAGCGATTAAACGTAAATTACAACCAGGTGATAAGATGGCCGGTCGTCACGGAAACAAGGGTGTTATTTCAAACGTACTTCCTCAAGAAGATATGCCATATCTTGCTGATGGATCACCTGTTGAAATCGTACTTAACCCACTAGGGGTTCCGTCTCGTATGAACATTGGTCAGCTACTTGAACTTCACCTTGGTTGGGCCGGTCGTGGTCTTGCTGAGAAAATTAAAGTTATGCTTGATGAGCAATTTGAAATGCACAAAATTAAAGACTTTATTTACGACATCTATAAAACGGATGAAGTAAAAGAGTGGTTGAAAAAAGCATCTGATAAAAAAGTAAAAGAAGTTGCAGAACTTCTTACTACAGGTGTTCGTTTTGCTACTCCAGTTTTTGATGGTGCAAAAGAAGAAAATATTAGAGAAATGTTAAGACTAGCTGATTTAGATGAATCAGGTAAGACAACACTCTTTAACGGAATGACAGGTGAAGCATTTGCCGAAGAAGTAACAGTCGGACAAATGTATATGCTTAAACTGCATCACCTTGTTGATGAAAAACTCCACGGTCGTTCAACTGGACCATACTCACTTGTGACTCAACAGCCTCTTGGTGGTAAAGCACAATTTGGTGGTCAGAGACTAGGGGAAATGGAAGTTTGGGCACTTGAAGCTTACGGTGCTGCTTATACTCTTCAAGAGTTCTTAACAGTTAAGTCTGATGACGTAATTGGTAGAACAAGAATGTATGAGTCAATCGTAAAAGGTGAACAAGTACTAGAGCCAGGACTACCAGAATCATTCAACGTTCTTATTAGAGAGCTTCAAGCATTATGTTTAGACGTAAAGCTAGAAGAAGCAACTGAAGAAGAAAGTTTTAACTAAAATTGAGGGCATAATATGAAAGACCTTTTAAACTTTTTTGACAAACCAAAAGACCCAGTAAGCGTTGAAGCCGTTTCAATTAAAATGGCTTCACCGGATACGATTAGAGAGTGGTCATTTGGTGAAGTTAAAAAGCCAGAGACAATTAACTACAGAACTTTTAAGCCTGAAAGAGACGGTCTCTTTTGTGCAAAAATCTTTGGTCCAATCAAAGATTACGAATGTATCTGTGGAAAATACAAGAGAATGAAGCACAGAGGTGTTGTGTGTGAAAAGTGTGGAGTTGAAGTTACACTTTCTAAAGTTCGAAGAGAAAGATGTGGTCATATTGAGCTTGCTGCTCCTGTTGCTCACATTTGGTTTCTTAGATCACTACCTTCACGTTTAGGTGCTCTTCTAAGTCTAACTCTTAAAGAACTTGAAAAAGTTCTTTATTACGAAGCATTCATTGTTACTTCATCAGCAACTGATGAATTAGATAATGGTCTTAAAGTTGGTCAGGTAATTACTGAGCAACAATACTTTGAACTTAAAGAACAAGGTATCGAATTCAGCGCCGGAATGGGTGGTGAAGTTGTAAGAGAAATGCTTAAGAGAGTAGATCTTGATATTGAAAACAAAGAACTCCGTAGAGGTTTAGCATCAGCTACAACTGAAATGAGTAGAACTAAGATTATCAAAAGACTTAAAGTTGTTGAATCAATTCTTAAGTCTGAGAACAGACCAGAATGGTTTATGATGGATGTTATTCCTGTACTACCACCTGATCTTCGTCCATTAGTTCCTCTTGAAGCTGGTCGTTTTGCTACTTCTGATCTTAACGATCTTTACAGAAGAGTAATTAACAGAAACAACCGTCTTAAGAGACTTAAAGAACTTAACGCACCTGAAATTATCATTAGAAACGAAAAGAGAATGCTACAAGAATCAGTAGACGCTCTTTTTGATAATGGTAGAAGAGGGAAAGTATTTACTGGTGCTAACAAGAGACCACTTAGATCACTATCTGATATGCTAAAAGGTAAGCAAGGGCGTTTCCGTCAAAACTTACTTGGTAAGCGTGTTGATTATTCTGGTCGTTCAGTTATCGTTGTTGGTCCTAGTTTAAGACTTCACCAATGTGGCCTTCCAAAATTAATGGCACTTGAGCTTTTCAAGCCATTTATTTACAACAGACTCATTGAGAAAGGTCACTGTACAACAATTAAAGTTGCAAAGAGAATGGTTGAGCAACAAACAGAAGAAGTTTGGTCAATCCTTGAAGAAGTTGTTCAAGAACACCCAGTACTTCTTAACCGTGCTCCTACTCTTCACCGTCTTGGTATCCAAGCATTTGAACCTGTACTTATTGAAGGGAAAGCTATTCAGCTTCACCCATTAGTTTGTACGGCATTCAACGCTGACTTTGACGGGGATCAGATGGCCGTTCACGTACCTCTATCTTTAGAAGCACAAATCGAATGTAGAGTTCTTGCAATGTCTACTAACAATATTCTTTCTCCAAAAGATGGAACTCCAATTATTGTTCCTTCGCAGGATATTGTTCTTGGTCTTTATTACATGACAAGAATTCGTCCATTTGCACGTGGTTACGGAAAGATCTTCTCTTCTAAGGAAGAAGCTCAATTCGCATATCACTCAGGTAACTTACACTTACAAGCACCTATTAAGGTTAGACTTAATGGTGATGTTGTAGAAACAACAGTTGGTAGAACTTTCGTATATGATGTTGTTCCAGCTTGTTTAACTTTTACTGATGTAAACAAGGTTCTTAGTAAGAAAGCTCTTGTAGCTCTTATTGACCGTGCTTACAGAGTTGGATCTGAAAAAGATACTGTTCTTCTTGCTGATGCTCTTATGAGACTTGGTTACGAAAATGCTACTAAAGCAGGTATCTCTATTAACGTTAACGACATGGTTATTCCAAAAGAGAAAACTGGAATTCTAGATGAAGCATACGTTGAAGTTGATAGAATTACTGAAGAGTATAACGAAGGTTCAATTACAAACGGTGAAAGATATAACAAAGTCGTTGATGTTTGGTCACAAACAAATGAAGTTCTTACTAAGGTTATGCTTGAAAGAATTTCTCAAGATGAATTTGTTAATGAAAAAGGTGAAAAAGAAACAGCTCCATCATTCAACGCTATCTATATGATGGCCGACTCTGGTGCGAGGGGTTCTACAAACCAAATGAGACAGCTAGGAGCCATGCGTGGTCTTATGGCAAAACCATCTGGTGAAATTATTGAAACTCCGATTACTTCTAACTTTCGTGAAGGTTTATCGGTTCTTCAGTACTTTACTTCAACTCACGGTGCCCGTAAGGGTCTAGCCGATACTGCTCTAAAAACTGCTAACTCTGGTTATTTAACAAGACGTTTAGTTGACGTAGCTCAGGACGGTATTATTAGAGGTGAAGATTGTGGAACTCAAGACGGTATCGTTTTAACTTCAAGAATTGAAGCCGGTGAAGTTGTTGAGCATGTATCAGAAAGAGTTTCTGGTCGTGTAACGACATCTCCAATTGTTGATACAAACGGAACTGAAATTCTTCCAAGAAACTATGTTCTTACAGAAAAAGATATTCCACTTCTTAAAGATCATGAGATTGATCAGATTAAAGTTAGATCTGTTCTTACATGTAATGAAAGATATGGGTTCTGTGCAATGTGCTTTGGTAGAGACCTTGCTAGAGGATCTCTAGTTAGTATTGGTGAAGCAGTTGGTGTTATTGCTGCTCAATCAATTGGTGAGCCAGGTACACAGCTTACGATGAGAACATTCCACGTTGGTGGTACTGCAACTGCAGGTTCACAAGTTAACAAGACAGAAGTTAGAACTGCTGGTGTTGTTAATTATGACAATGTAAAAGTTGTAGCTAATGACGCTGGAGATATGATCATCATCAATAAAATTGGTGAGATCGTAATTAAAGATAAAACAGGCGTTGAAAAAGAAAGATATCCAGCGGTTTACGGAGCTAAAATCTTCTTCAAAGAAGGAGAGGAAGTTGAAGTCGGTGGAAAAATTATTGAATGGGACCCGTTCTCAATTCCAATTCTTTCTGAATCAGCTGGTTTTGTTAAGTTTGATGATCTAATCGTTGGTCAAACAGTAACTGAACAAGTTGACCCTGTTACTGGATTAACAACAAGAGTTGTTGCTGAATCAAAAGATCCATCACTTCAACCTAGAATTTCTATTGTTGATGAAAATGGAAATCCTTTGATTGTTGATGGAACTAAGAGAAATGCAACTTATCGAGTTCAGACTGGAGCGAACATTATTGTTCAAGATGGTCAGAAAGTTGGTCTTGGTGTTGCTCTTTCTAAGGTTGCAAGAGAAACAACAAAAACAAAAGATATTACCGGTGGTCTTCCAAGAGTTGCAGAACTTTTCGAAGCACGTAAGCCAGCGAATGCTGCTCAAATTGCAGATGTGTCTGGGACAATTGAGTTTGGTCCAGAACTTAGAGGAAGCAGAAGAATTATTATCAGACCTGATGATGGTTCAGATCCTGTAACTTACTCTGTACCAAAAGGTAGATTCGTTGTTGTTAACGAAGGTGATTATATCAGAGCTGGTGAGCCGATCATGGATGGGCCATCAAATCCTCATGATATTTTAAGAGTTAAAGGTATTAAAGAACTTGCTAGATATATCGTTGATGAAATTCAAGAGGTATATCGTCTTCAAGGGGTGAAGATTGATGATAAACACATTGAGGTTATCGTTAGTCAGATGCTTAAGAAGATTGAAATCCTTGATCCAGGCGATACATATTATGTAACTGGTGACAGTGTTACTAAGGGTGAGTTCTTTGAAACAAATGCAAGACTCAAAGAAGAAGGTGGAGTTCCTGCTGAAGGAAGACCTCAATTGTTAGGGATCACAAAAGCATCTCTTACAACTGACTCATTTATCTCAGCGGCTTCATTCCAGGAAACGACAAAAGTTCTTACTCAAGCAACACTTGAAGGCAAGCGTGACGCGTTACGTGGTCTTAAAGAAAACGTTATCATGGGGAGATTAATCCCTGCAGGTACCGGAATCTCTAAGTACAGAGACTTTGAAGCAGTTGTAAGTCAAAGTGAAAGCGAAGATTCAGAAGAATCAGCAACTCTCACGATGTAAAAATAAGTTGTACTAGCTAGAATGGTGTGTTACATCATCTAGCTAGTTTTGAAGCTAATGCAGTAGATAGTAGAAGGAGTGGTAGAATGCCAACAATTAATCAATTAATCAGAAAAGGTAGAGAGGACAAGTATTACAAGACTAAGTCTCCAGCCTTAAAATCATGTCCACAAAGACGTGGTGTTTGTACAAGAGTTTACACAACAACACCTAAGAAACCTAACTCAGCAATGAGAAAGGTATGTAGAGTAAGACTTACTTCAGGATTTGAAGTAACTTCATACATTGGTGGTGAAGGACATAACCTTCAAGAGCACAGTATTGTTCTTATTAGAGGGGGAAGAGTTAAAGATCTTCCAGGTGTACGTTACCATACAGTTCGTGGTGCCCTAGATACTTCTCCAGTTGATAAAAGAGGTCAAAGAAGAAGTAAGTACGGTTGTAAAAAACCTAAGAAATAAATAATTAACTAACTATAATACACTTTCTTTACTGTGAACTTGGTAAAGAGAGAGTAATCCTGAAAAGGGTGAAGAGGAGAATTTTATGAGTAGAAAACATAGAGCTGAACCAAGACTAGTGCTACCTGATCCACGTTATCAAGATATCGTTGTTACAAAATTTATCAACGGTCTTATGATTGGTGGGAAAAAGTCTACTGCCGAAAGAATCTTTTACGGTGCACTTGATATTGTTGAGCAAAAAACTGGCGAAGAGCCTTTGAAAATGTTTAAGAAGGCTTTAAGTAATGTTAAGCCTGCTGTTGAAGTTAAATCAAGAAGAATTGGTGGAGCAACTTACCAAATTCCAATCGAAGTTAAACCAAACAGAAGACAATCATTAGCAATCAGATGGATCCGTGACTACGCAAGAGGAAGAAACGGAAGAACTATGGTTGATAAGTTGGCTGAGGAAATCATTGATGCTGCAAATGCTCGTGGTGGATCAGTTAAGAAAAGAGAAGACGTTTACAAAATGGCTGAAGCGAACAAGGCGTTTGCTCACCTTAAGTGGTAAGAGGTCTTTTCTTAAAAAAATAAATTTCAAAATTAAATGGCTTCTTAGGGTAACGACTTTAAGAAGCCTTTTTTTTATCACAAACAGGAATCAGTTAAATGGCCCAAGCTAAGCTTGAAAACATTAGAAACATAGGCATCATGGCCCACATTGATGCTGGTAAAACAACAACCACTGAGAGAATCCTTTATTACTCAGGAAAGAACTATAAAATTGGTGAAGTTCATGATGGTGCGGCCACTATGGATTGGATGATTCAGGAGCAAGAAAGAGGTATTACAATTACCTCCGCTGCTACTACGTGTATCTGGAAAGAAAATACAATCAATATCATTGATACTCCTGGGCATGTGGATTTTACGATTGAGGTTGAAAGAGCTCTTCGAGTATTAGATGGAGCTGTTGGTGTTTTTGATGCGGTCTCTGGTGTTGAGCCTCAGTCTGAAACTGTTTGGGCACAAGCTGATAGATATAAAGTTCCACGAATTGCATTTGCAAATAAAATGGATCGAATGGGTGCAGACTTTCAAAACTGTGTAGAAGAAATTCGAACTAAACTTGGAAAAGTTGCAGCGGCGGTTCAGTTACCAATTGGAGCAGAAGAAAACTTTCAAGGAATGGTAGACCTGATTAAAATGAAGGCCTACTTTTTTAAAGATGAAGATCTAGGGGCAGCAGTTGTAGAAGAAGAAATTCCAGCTGATATGAAAGATGATTGTGAGCTTGCTCGAGAAGAATTAATTGAAACAATTGCTGACTATGACGATGAGTTTGCTGAGAAGTATCTCAGTGGTGAAGACTTGTCTGTCGACGAAATAAAAAATGTCATTAGAAAAGCTGTTAACGAACATTTCTTTGTACCTGTTTACTGTGGTTCTGCTTTTAAAAATAAAGGAATTCAGCCTTTGCTAGATGCGATTGGTGATTTCCTTCCTTCTCCTCTTGATCGAGGAGCGATTAAAGGCTTTAGTGCAAAAGATGTAGAAAAAACTGATGAGAGAAATCCAGATCCTGAAGATCTTTTTTCAGCACTGGCCTTCAAGATTATGACAGACCCTTTTGTTGGTACGCTTACTTTCATAAGAATTTACTCAGGTGAAATTAAAGTAGGACAAAATATTACGAATTCTTTAAAAGGAAAAAAAGAAAGAGTTAATAAAATTCTACAAATGCATGCAGACAAAAGAACAGAGCTTCCGGTTGCAAGAGCTGGGGATATTGTTGCACTAACAGGATTAAAGTTTACAACAACAGGTGAAACTCTTTGTGCTGATCATAAGCCTATTGCTTTTGATTTAATGGAGTTCCCTGAAACAGTTATTAGTGTTGCTATTGAACCTAAGACTACTGCTGATGAAAAGAAGTTAATGGAAGTGCTTAAACAACTTCAAATTGAAGATCCTAGTTTTAAATATAATCATAATGCAGAAACAGGTCAGTTATTAATTTTTGGAATGGGTGAGCTCCATTTAGAAATTATTGCTGATAGAATTCATAGAGAATTTAAAGTTGGTATTACCGTTGGTAAGCCACAGGTGTCTTACCGTGAATCAATTACTGGTTCAGCTTCAGGTGAAGCACTTTTTCATAAAGAACAAGCAGGAAAGATGCAATTTGGTCATTGTGTTTTAAAAGTTGAGCCTGCGGATCATCAAGCTGGTGTGAAATTTGAGACAAAACTTACTAAGAGGGACATTCCCCTTGAGTTTATAAATGCCATTGAGCAAAGTATTAACGACACAGCTCCTGCAGGTGCCCTAGCGGGTTATCCGTTCTTAAATATAAAAGTAACATTAGAGAAAGCTGATTATAATGAAGAGGAAAGCTCGGAAGTCGCTTATGTTATAGCGGCCAGTCAAGCCTTCCAAAAGGCCTGTAGAGAGGCGGGCCTTGTTTTAATGGAACCAATCATGGATTTAGAGGTTGTAACGCCTTCTGAGTACACAGGCGACGTTATAAGCGACATTAATATGAAGCGCGGGAAGGTTAAAAACATGGGAACTAAGCAAAACAAAGAAGTTGTTGAAGCAGAAGTTCCTTTATCGGAAATGTTCGGTTACAGTACTGACCTTCGATCTAAATCTCAGGGTAGAGCAAACTTTACAATGAACTTTGCAAAATATATTGATATACCAATGAATTTAGCGAAAGAAATACTTGAAAAAAAGGGTATCTATATCTAAATAGATATTCTGAATAGTTTTATAAGAGGAGTCCGTAATGGCTAAGGAAAAATTTGACAGAAGTAAACCTCACGTAAACGTAGGTACAATTGGTCACGTAGACCACGGTAAAACAACACTTACAGCAGCGATTTCAATGACAATGGCAGAGCTTGTTGGTGGAGATGCAAGATCATATGCAGATATCGATAGTGCACCAGAAGAGAAAGCTCGTGGTATCACGATCAACTCAGCTCACATTGAGTATGAAACACCAAATCGTCACTACGCTCACGTAGATTGTCCAGGTCACGCGGATTATGTAAAGAACATGATTACAGGTGCAGCACAAATGGACGGGGCTATCCTAGTTGTTTCGGCAGCAGATGGACCTATGCCACAGACTAGAGAGCATATCCTTCTTGCACGTCAGGTTGGTGTTCCGGCGATCGTAGTATTTATGAATAAAGTAGATCAGGTAGATGATGAAGAACTACTTGAGCTAGTTGAAATGGAAATTAGAGAGCTTCTTTCTTCTTATGACTTCCCAGGAGATGATATTCCAATTATTGCAGGTTCAGCACTTGCGGCAGTTGAGAATAGAGACGCAAACATTGGGCGTGATAAGGTTAAAGAACTAATGGAAAACGTTGATTCTTATATCCCAGCTCCAGAGCGTGATGTAGATAAAGCATTTTTGATGCCAGTTGAGGATGTGTTCTCAATTTCAGGACGTGGAACGGTTGTAACAGGTCGTATTGAAAGAGGTATCGTTAAGGTTAACGAAGAAGTAGAGATAGTAGGAATTAGAGAAACAGCAACTACAACTTGTACAGGTGTAGAGATGTTTAGAAAGCTTCTTGATGAAGGTCAAGCAGGTGATAACGTAGGTCTTTTACTTCGTGGTATTAAAAGAGAAGATGTGGAGCGTGGACAGGTACTTTGTAAGCCAGGTTCAGTTAAGCCACATAAGAAATTTAATGGTGAAGTTTATATCCTTTCGAAAGATGAGGGTGGACGTCACACACCAATTTTTAAAGGTTACAGACCACAATTTTACTTCAGAACAACTGATGTAACGGGATCGATTGAGTTAGCAGATGGTGTTGAGATGATCATGCCAGGTGATAACACTTCATTTAAGGTTGAGTTAATTACTTCAATCGCGATGGAAAAAGGTCTTAAGTTTGCAATCCGTGAGGGTGGTAGAACTATCGGTGCTGGAACAGTTTCTGAGATCATTGATTAGTATATTAAATAATAAGCATTGGGTCTGAGCTAAAATCAGGCCCTTTTTTAAAAAAAATTGGGCCTAGCATAAAAAAAAGTAAAAAAGGTTTGACAAAGGGCCCTATAGTTTTTAAAAGAGTGCTTCAAATTGAAAAAGATTTTAAGGAAATAGGTAGATAATGAAAGCAACAAGGCTGAGAATTAAGTTACGAGCGTACGACCACAAACTGCTAGATAACTCAGTTAATGAAATTGTTCAAACTGCTAAAGAAACAGGTGCGAGAGTAGCTGGACCTATTCCACTTCCAACAGAAGTGAATAAGTTTACAGTTCTTAGAGGACCACACGTGAATAAAAAATCACGTGAGCAATTTGAAATGAGAACTCATAAAAGATTAATCGACATCGTCGATCCTACGCAACAAACCGTAGATAGCCTAATGAAATTAGACCTATCATCAGGTGTTGACGTAGAAATTAAGTATTAAAAAAATAGTTTTAGTTATTTTAACTAAAGCAAACGATTAACCAATAACCATGCTTGCATCCCTGAGGTCAGGGTGATGCTGTGGAGGTAGAATGGCTGAAGAAAGCAAGCCGGCTGAGCAGGAAACTGCTGAGACAGCGGCTGAATCAAAAACTTCAAGTACTCTTGCACTACCAGCTTTCTTCGGAGTTAAAGCTGGAATGACAAGAATCTTTGATGAAGCTGGAAATCATGTTCCAGTAACTGTTATCAAACTTATCGACAACTATGTTTCTCAAGTTAAGACAACTGAAAAAGATGGCTATGAAGCTTATCAAATTTCTTACGGTCAAAAACGTGAAAAGCTAGTAAACAAGCCTACTAAAGGTCATCTTGCAAAAGCAAAAATTGATGTTGCTAACACAAGATATACTGAACTTAAGGCGAGTGGTGTTGATACAGCAAATTTAGGTAAAACTTTATCATTAGAAGAGTTTAAACCATCAACTATGGTTGATGTTACAGGTACTTCAAAAGGGAAAGGCTTCCAAGGTGTTATTAAGCGTTGGAACTTTGCTTGTGGGCCAATGTCTCACGGTTCTAAATTTCATAGAACAGGTGGTTCAATTGGTAACAGAGCAACTCCTGGTAAAGTTTGGAAAAATAAGAAGATGCCTGGTCACATGGGTGTAGTTAGGAAAACAATTCAAAACCTACAAGTAGTAGAAGTTAACCAAGATAAAGGTTACCTACTTATTAAAGGATCAGTACCTGGTTCTAAAAACGGTTTTGTTAGAATAGCTAAAGCTATCAAGAAGTAATTGAAGGGGTTTAGCATGACAGATATTACAGTACTAAACGAAAAATTAGAATCAGCAGGAAAGTTAACGACAAAAGTTAGCCTTACTACTGAAGACATTAATGTTCCTGTTGTTCATCAAGTTGTTAAAGCAACACTTGCTGGAAGAAGACAGGGTAATGCTTGCACAAAAACTAGAGGTAAAGTTAGTGGTGGTGGAGCTAAACCATTTAAGCAAAAAGGAACGGGTAGAGCACGTCAAGGTTCTATTAGATCAAGCTTAATGGTTGGCGGTGGAACTGCATTCGGTCCACAACCAAGAAGCTACGACCAAAAAGTTAACAAGAAAGTTATGAACAAAGCTATTAAGGCAGTAATTGCTGACAAGCTTGAAGCTGGAAAGTTAACAGTGGTTGAAAGCCTAAGCACTTCAGGAAAAACGAAAGATATGTTTGCATTACTAAATGGAAAAGGGCTTTTGCCAGCACTAGTAGTAGCTGCTGATAAAAATGCACCTGCACTTAAAGCAGTAAGAAACCTTGAAAGAGGTAAAGGTCTTGCAGCTGAAGGGTTCAGTGTATATGAAGCCGTTAAATTCGAAAATCTAGTGATTGAAAAAGCAGCTCTAGAAAACATTTTAAATAAGTTGGTGTAGCTATGGCACATTTAGAAGAAATTATTAAAAAACCATTAATCACAGAGAAAACTTCTATTATTGGAGACGCCACTAATAGATTTGGTTTCATGGTTGATGTAAAAGCTAACAAGTATCAAATTAAAAACGCAGTTGAAAAACTTTACGATGTAAAAGTTCTTAACGTGAAAACAGCAATCATGCCTGGTAAAGCGAAAAGAGCTGGTAAGTCAGTAATTAAAACTTCGAAAACGAAAAAAGCATTTGTTCAATTGGCCGAAGGTCAAAAGATCGAATTTTTTAAGGGTGTTTAATTACTAAGGTTTTGAGAACTAAGGAAGAATAAAATGGGAATTACAAAATTTAAACCTACCACTCCTTCACTAAGAGAAATGGCAAGGCTTAACAGTGATGATCTTACTAAAGGTACAAAGCTGCTTAAGGGAATGTTAACTCCAAGAAGAAGAACAGCTGGTAGAAATAATGATGGTCGTATTACATGTCGTCACAAAGGTGGCGGAGTAAAGAGAAGATATAGAATTGTCGACTTTAAAAGAAATAAAGAAGACATTCCTGCAAAAGTACAAGCAATTGTTTATGATCCAAACAGAACTTGTAATCTTGCTCTTATGGCATACGCAGACGGTTACAAAAACTACATCCTTGCTCCAAACGGATTAAAAGCAGGCGATACAATTATCTCATCAGCTGATGCGGATATTAAAGTTGGTAACTCTAAAAAGTTAAAAGATATACCAGTAGGTACTCTTGTACATAATGTTGAACTTAACCCAGGTGCTGGCGGACAAATGGCCAGATCAGCAGGTGCTTACGTTCAAGTTATGGCAAAAGAAGGAAGCGAAGTTCTTTTAAGAATGCCTTCAGGTGAACTAAGAAAAGTTAAAGAAAATTGTCGTGCGACAATTGGCCAAGTTGGAAACCTTGAGCATGAAAAGAGAAATCTTGGTAAAGCTGGTGTTTCTAGAAAGCTTGGTATTAGACCTTCAGTTCGTGGTGTTGCCATGAACCCAGTTGATCACCCACACGGTGGTGGTGAAGGTAGAACATCAGGTGGTCGTCATCCTGTTTCTCCTTGGGGTACTCCAACTAAAGGGTACAAAACAAGAAAGAACAAGAGAACTGACAGATACATCGTTAAGAGAAGAAAGTAATAGGAGATAATATATGAGTCGTTCATTAAAAAAAGGACCATTTGTTGATCTATCATTAATGAAAAAAGTAATGGCAGTTCAAGATGAAGCAAACAAAGCAAGCAAGGTAATCAAGACTTGGTCTAGAAGATCTACTATTGTTCCAGAGTTTATTGGATTAACGTTTGCAGTTCATAACGGGAAAAAGTTTATACCTGTTTATGTTACAGATAACATGATCGGACACAAGCTTGGTGAATTTTCTTTAACGAGAACATACACAGGTCACGGTTCTGATAAGAAGAAAAAATAATAGTTGATTTAAATAGGAGAAGGTCACCATGGCCATTGTAGTTAAAAACAGTAGAGTAGGAGTTGCACCGAGAAAAGTTGCTCAAGTGTGTGACCTTATTAGAAACAAGAAAGCATCTGAAGCTCTAAAGATTTTACGTTTTTGCGAGAAAAAAGAAATCGCGATTGTTTTATCAAAGCTTATTAACAGTGGATTAGCTATTGCGTCTGAGTCTGATAAGTATGATCTTGATAATTTAGTTGTAGGTACAATCTATGCTAACGAAGGCCCAACTCTGAAAAGAGTTCAGCCAAGAGCTCAAGGTCGTGCATTTAGAGTAAGAAAAAGAACAAGTCACGTATTAGTTGAACTGAAGGAAGCGTAGGTAGATTATGGGACAAAAAGTACATCCATACGGATTTAGATTAGGTTATATCAAAGGTTGGCAAAGTAACTGGTACTCATCAAAAGAGAACTATGCGACTTTACTTCACGAAGACCTAGCCGTTCGTAAATATGTTGAAAAAAACATGAAAAACGCAGCTGTTGCTAGCGTTGATATTTCAAGAACTTCAGACCAGGTTAAGGTTACTGTTTATACAGCTAAGCCAGGTGTTGCTATTGGAAAGAAAGGTACAGGAATCGAAAAGATTAGAAATGATCTTAAGAAACTAGTTAAAGGTACTCTTATTTTCAATATTGCTGAAGTAAAGAGACCAGATTCAGAAGCAAAACTTATTGCTGAGAATATTGCTGGTCAGCTTGAAAAGCGTGTTGCTTTCAGAAGAGCAATGAAGAAAGTTATCCAATCAGCATTTAGAGCTGGTGTTAAAGGTATAAGAGTAAGAACTGCTGGTAGACTTGGTGGTGCTGAGATGGCACGTGCTGAAGGTTACTCAGAAAGAAAAGTTCCTCTACATACTTTAAGAGCGGATATTGATTATAACACTGCAGAAGCACATACAACTTACGGAGTAATCGGAGTTAAAGTATGGGTTTATAAAGGTGAAATTTACAAATAATAACTATTGAGTGTTAACTCATTGAAATAACTAGCAGAGGTTGATCATGCTAAGTCCAAAAAAAGTAAAATGGCGTAAGCAGCAGAAAGGTCGAATGAAAGGTAAAGCAAACCGTGGAAATACTATAACTTTCGGTGATTTAGCTATACAAGCGACTACTTGTGGATATATAACAAACCGCCAAATAGAAGCAGCCCGTATTGCGATGACTCGTAAAATTAAGAGGGGTGGTAATGTTTGGATTAAAATTTTCCCAGACAAGGTTTTAACGAAGAAACCAGCGGAAGTAAGAATGGGTAAAGGGAAAGGATCTCCTGACTCATGGGTAGCTGTAGTAAAACCAGGTCGCGTACTTTTCGAAATTAGTCACGTAGATCTTGAACTTGCAAAAGAAGCATTAATGCTTGCTTGTTATAAGCTTCCTGTAAGAACAAAAATTATTATGAAGGAAACTGAAGCTGCGAAAGCAGACGCTTAAGTTGATGTGAGGAAGTTATGGTTGATGTATTAAAATATAGCGATGTAAAAGGTCTTGATAAAGCAGCTATTGATGCAAAAATTGCAGATTCAAGAAAGCAGCTTTTTGATATTAGAATTCAAAAAACAACAAGTGGAGTTGAAAAGCCACATGTTATTAAGGATATCAAAAAGAATATTGCAAAGCTTTTAACTGCAAAGAATCAAAAGTAAGGGATAAGTATGAGTACTACAGAAGTAACAAGATTTAAAAGAAGACTTGAAGGAATTGTCGTTAAAGATGGTAATGAAAAAACTATCGTTGTTAATGTTGTAAGAAGATACAAGCATAAGCAATATAACAAATTCGTAAGTGTTTCTAAAAAGTATCATGCACATGATACTGATAATAAAGCTAAGTCTGGTGATAAAGTTACTATCATCGAGTCAAAGCCTTATTCGAAATTAAAGAAATGGGAATTATTAAGTATTAACTAATTAAGTATTTAATTTGATATTAAATATGGTGCGGAGTTTACCATGATTCAAATGCAGACAAAGCTCGACGTTGCAGATAACTCGGGCGCAAAAATTGTAAAGTGTGTAAAAGTATTAGGCGGATCTAAGAGAATGAGTGCTGGACTAGGTGACATTGTTGTCGTTGCTGTTCAACAAGCTCTTCCAGGTGGAAAGATCAAGAAAGGTGATGTTAAAAAAGCAGTCATCGTTCGTACGACTTTCCCAATTAGAAGAGAAGATGGATCTTATATTCGTTTTGATAAAAACAGTGTTGTTATTTTGAACCCAAATAATGAGCCAATTGGAACTCGTATTTTTGGACCTGTAGCTAGAGAGCTAAGGGGAAGAAACTTTACGAAGATTTGTTCGTTGGCCCCAGAGGTTCTTTAATTAAAGAGGTAGTAAGCTATGCAAAAGCTAAAGTTAAAAGATGAAGTGATAGTTACAGCTGGAAAAGATAAGGGTAAGACCGGAGAGCTGGCTAGAGTCGACTATAAAAACAAGAAGGTACTAGTATCTGGTGTAAATCTTGTTAAAAAAGCGATGAAGCCTACTCAAGAAAATCCAACTGGTGGATTTGCAGAAGTTGAGAGACCAATCTCATTAAGCAATATCTCGGTTGTTAGCCCGAAGACTAAAAAGGCTACAAGAGTAAGAATTGAAGAAAAAGATGGAAAGAATATTAGAGTTGCTGTCGCTTGCGGTACAACTCTTAAATAAGCAGAGGCTGATATGAGTAGATTAAAAGACATTTACAACACAGAAGTTAAGAAAGCCATGCAGGAAAAGTTTAGCTATAAAAACGTTAATCAGATTCCTAAGGTGGAAAAAGTTATTGTTAACTGTGTAACTAAAGACTGTGTTGCTAACTCTAAGACAGTAGATAGTATTATGACTGATCTTGGTGCAATTACTGGTCAAAAACCAGTAGTGGCAAAAGCTAAAAAATCAATTGCTTCTTTTAAAGTAAGAGAAGGGCAAGCTCTTGGAGCAAGCGTTACTTTAAGAGGCGAGAAAATGTATGAATTTCTTGATAGATTAATTTCTATTTCATTACCAAGAGTTCGTGACTTTAGAGGTGTAAACTCTAAGGCTTTCGATGGTAGAGGAAACTATACATTAGGACTTAAAGAACAAATTATTTTCCCAGAAATTAACTACGATAAAATCGATAAGGTTAGAGGGATGGGAATCTCAATTGTGACTACGGCAAACTCAAATGAAGAAGGTCGTGAATTATTAACAATGTTAGGAATGCCTTTTTCAAAGTAAGGTGGGTAAATAATGGCTAGATTAGCAAAAATCGTTGCAAACGAAAAAAAGAAAAAGTTGTCTCTAAAGCATTTAGCTTTGAGAAAAGAATTAAGAAAAAAAGCAAGAGATATTAGTTTATCTGAAGAAGAAAGATTTGAAGCTCAGTTAAAGCTTCAAAGACTTCCGAAGAACTCTTGTGCAAATAGAGTAAGAAACAGATGTGGTCTGACAGGAAGATCAAGAGGATACTATCGTGCTTTTGGTTTATCGAGAATTGCTTTTAGAGAATTGGCTTTAAGAGGAATGATCCCTGGTGTAACAAAATCTAGTTGGTAAGTGGAGTCCAAGTTATGATGACAGATAATATTGCAGATATGTTAACAAGAATTAGAAACGCTTTGATGGCCGGTCACGACAGAGTCGAATTTCCAGCATCAAGAGCTAAAGCTAATATATGTAAAGTTTTAAAAGATGAAGGTTATATCAAGTCTTTTAAGATTATAGCTAAAGAAAAAAGTGATATTCGCTTGAAAGTGCTTCTTAAAGATGAAGCGATTGTGGGATTGGAAAGATTTTCAAGACCAGGTCTTCGTCAATATAGAGGCTATACAGAAATGCCAAGAGTATTAAGTGGTCTTGGAATTTCAATTGTATCTACATCTCAGGGTGTAATGTCTTCAAGAGAATGTAAAAAGAGAAAACTCGGTGGAGAAGTTCTCTGTAATGTTTGGTAATTAGGAAACAAAGGGTATAACGATGTCACGTATTGGAAAAAATCCAGTTGTTGTTCCAGATAAAGTTGAAGTTAAGGTTGATGGCGGTCACGTATCTGTTAAAGGTCCTAATGGTCAATTGGAGCATACATTTAATGATACAGTAAGCATTGAGATGAATGGTAAAGAAGTTACGGTTAAGCCAGTAAATGATTCTATTCCTTCAAGATCAATGTGGGGAACAGCAAGAAGTCTTATCAACAATATGGTTGTTGGGGTTTCTGAAGGTTTCACAAAAACTTTAGAGTTTAACGGTGTTGGTTACAAGGCAGTATCACAAGGTCAAGTTCTTGTGTTAAGTCTTGGTTATTCACATCCAATTAACTATGAACTTCCTGCTGGAATTTCTGCTAAAGTTACAAAAAATGTTATTGATATTTCAGGAGCTAACAAAGAACTTGTTGGATTTGTTGCGGCGAAAGTTAGATCTTTCAGACCACCAGAGCCATACAAGGGGAAAGGTGTTAAGTACGCTGATGAAGTTATTATAAGAAAGGCTGGTAAAGCTGGCGGTAAAAAGTAGTAGCTAGAAGGGTGAAAAAATGAGAAAGCCATTAGGTAAAGTAAAAAGTGAATCTGCAGTACGAAAGTTAAGAAGAAGACTTTCTGCTAGACAAAAGATTACAGGTACAGAAAGTAGGCCAAGAATTAGTGTTTTTAGATCAAACAAGCACATCCGAGTTCAGGTTATAAATGATGATACAAGTAAGACTTTATTTTCAGTTCAAACATACGGAAAAAATGCAGTTGCTGCAAAGTCGAATGTTGAAGGGGCCAAAGTTGTTGGAGCAAAAATTGCTGAAGAACTTAAAGGTAAGAAAATAAGTAATGCAGTATTTGATAGATCTGGATACAGATATCATGGTGTGGTTGCTACATTGGCTGAATCAATTAGAGAAAACGGTATTCAGGTTTAATTAGAGGTTGTATATGTCAGAAGAAAAAAAAGTAGAAGAAACGAAAGCAACTGAAGCTGTTGAAGCGAAAGAGAAGAAAGCTCCTCGCAAGAAAGCCGCTCCACGCTCAAGAAAGCCTGCCCCATCTCAGCAAGAACAAGAGTTCGAAGAAAGAGTTGTTGCAGTTAATAGAGTAGCAAAAGTTGTTAAGGGTGGGCGTAGATTTTCATTCTCTGCACTAATGATTGTTGGTGATAAGAGAGGTAGAGTTGGATACGGACTTGGTAAAGCTAAGGAAGTTCCAGAAGCTATTAGAAAAGCTACACAGGCTGCTCATAAAAACTTAATTAATGTACCACTTGATGGCGGAACTATTCCACATATTATTCTTGGTGAGTACGATGCTGGAAAAATCTTATTTAAGCCAGCTGCTGAAGGTACTGGGGTTAAGGCCGCAGGTGCTTGTCGTACAATCATGGAACTTGCTGGTGTAAAAGATGTTCTTACAAAATCATTAAGAGGAACAAATCCTCATAATGTTGTTAAAGCAACATTTACAGCATTAAGTGAACTAAGATCTGCAGATAAAATTGCTAGTCTTCGTGGATTAGAAGCGAAAGACCTGAGAATTAAATAAGAGAGTTAGATATGACTAGTAAAACAATTACAGTAAAACTAAAGAAAAGTACTATTGCACATAATGATAAGCAAAAAGCTTGCGTACGTGGTTTAGGCTTAAGAAAAACAGGAAGCTCTAAAACTTTAGAGAATACTCCGGCAGTAAGAGGAATGATTAAAAAAGTTATTCATTTACTTGAGATCTCAGAATAATTTAAGCTGATAGTGAGGAAGATATGTTAACGTTGAATAATCTTAAAAGTCCAAAAGGTGCTCATAGAAATATAAAAAGAATCGGTCGTGGACATGGTTCTGGGCAAGGACAGCAGGCTGGTAAAGGTCATAAAGGACAAAAAGCTCGTGCCGGTGGTGGAGTAAGAACTGGTTTTGAAGGTGGAGCAATGCCTCTATATATGAGACTACCTAAGAAAGGTTTCTCTAATGCACCATTTAAAACTGAATATGCAATTGTAAGCCTTGCACAATTAAATGATAAATTTGATTCAGGTGAAGTTACTAGAGAAGCATTGGTTGAAAAAGGTCTTTTAAACGGAATAAATAAAAGACGTCCAATTAAAGTTTTAGGGACTGGGGAGCTTACAAAGAAGCTTACTTTTGTTAAAATCGACAAGTTTTCAAAATCAGCTAAAGAAGCAATTGAAAAGCTTGGTGGCGAAATAAAGTAATATAGTTTTTTTGAAAAGGAAGTTCCGTAATGTCATCCGCTCAAGGAAAAATCGAAGAGCTCAAGAAGAAAATTTTCTTCACACTATTATTATTATTTGTATTTAGAATGGCAGCCCAAATACCTGTTCCAGGTGTAGACGGGTCTGCTGTTCAAGCATACTTCGCTGAAGGTGGCGGTGGGATTTTTGATCTTATCAATACGTTCTCCGGTGGTGCTTTCAAAAGGTTCTCAGTGCTTGCGCTAGGGATTATGCCTTATATTACAACATCTATTATTTTCAGTTTACTTGGTGAGGTAATTCCTCAGCTTGCTGAAATGCAAGAGGACCAAGAAGGACATAAGAAAATTCAAAAATGGACTCGATATGCAACTGTAGCTTTATGTTGTGTACAGGGTTACGGTATGGCAGCAGTTTTTGAGTCTTTCAAAAGCCCAGGCGGAATACCGGTTATACCTGAACCAGGTATGCTTTTTAGATTAACAACAATGATTACTTTAGCAGCTGGAACAATGTTTCTATTATGGCTAGGGGAAAGAATCACAGAGTTTGGTTTAGAGAATGGTGTATCTCTCATTATCTTTGCAGGTATTGCTGTTGAATTACCATCTGAAATTATTCAAAAAATGACTCTTTTTAGAAATGGTGAGCTTTCAGGCTTTTCTCTTCTTTTAACTTTTGCTGTCATTATAGTTGCGTTTTATATTGTTGCCTTTATTGAGCGATCCTTTAGGGCCGTTCCGGTACAATATGCAAAGAAAGTTGTTCACAATAGAGTATATGGCGGAGCTCAAACTCTTCCAATGAGAGTCGATACTGGTGGAGTTATGCCTCCTATCCTAGCTTCTTCACTTCTTGCAGCTCCTGCTACATTTGCAAGCTTTGTAAGTAATGAAAGTCCGTTGAAGCCATATTTGGATACTATTCAACAGTCACTATACCCAGGACAATTATTATTTAATATCTTTTTTGCAGTACTGATTGCGTACATGGCTTACTTTTATGCACCAATTCAGTTTAAAACAAAGAAAATTTCAGAAATGTTACAGAAGAATAATGCTTTTATTCCAGGTTTAAGACCAGGAACACAAACAAAAGACTATTTAGACTTTATGCTAAATAGACTTACCTTCTTCGGTTCAATTTATTTAATAGTAATCTGTATTTCTCCTACTTTAATTACCGGAGCAAACACAAGATTTGGAGGGACAGCTCTTCTCATCTTAGTGAGTGTTTCAATTAGAGTTATGATGAATATTCAATCTTTTATGTACGCTGATAAGTATGAGACTGCTCATAAATCACGTGGAAAATATAAAGGTTCAAATAGAAGGTTCTAAATGAAGCCACAGTTAATTTTATTAGGTGCACCCGGGTCAGGGAAAGGGACACAAGCCGCAAGACTTGTGTCTGAACTTTCATATACTCATATATCAACAGGTGAACTATTAAGAAGCGAAATTAGCTCTGGTTCAGAGTTAGGAAATAGAGTTCAAAGTATTATGAACGAGGGAAAGCTTGTTGATGATAATACTGTTTTAGAGTTGTTAAGTTCAAATTGTGATCTAGATACGAATGCATATATTTTTGATGGATTTCCTCGAAACATAGAGCAAGCAAAACTTTTAGATGACGTACTTATTAAAGAACATGCCTCTAAGGCCGTATATTTTGATATCGATCTAGATAAGTTAGCTGAGAGGCTAATAAACAGAAGAACATGTGACGATTGTGGTGAAATCTACAACTTACTAAGCAAGGCACCAAAAGTTGAAGGTGTTTGTGATAAGTGCAAAGGAACAAACCTAGCACAAAGAAAAGATGATAATAAAGAGACCGTAGTTACTCGCTTGGAAGTGTTTAAAAACACTATTGAACCAGTGCTTGAGTATTACGAATCTCAGGGCAAGCTTACGAGACTTGATGCTTCTAAAGGGGCAGACGGGGTCTTTGAACAGCTTGAGAATACAGTAAAGAATTAGAAAAAAACTTTGTTTTAATAACTTGCATAATAGCTTGGGCCCGTATATACAAGCTAGACGCAATATTTTGTGAATGGGTAATAATGACTGATAAAGAGACTATTGAAGTTGAAGGTGAAGTGATGGAGCTTCTGCCTAATACAAAGTTTAAAGTGAAGTTGCCAAATGGCCACTCAATCATTGCTCACATTAGTGGGAAAATGAGAATGCACTTTATTAAAATATTACCAGGTGACAAAGTTTTAGTAGAAATTAGTAAATATGACCTAGGCAAAGGTAGGATTACTTACCGAAGTAAGGGTAGATAACGTTATAAGTAGTTTAAGTTAGTTAAGAAAGGACGTTGAAATGAAAGTTCGAGCATCTGTTAAAAAGATCTGTAAAGACTGTAAAGTTGTAAAAAGAAAAGGAATCCTGAGAGTTGTATGTAAGGTAAGTCCGAAGCATAAACAAAAGCAGGGATAATAATTTAAATAGGAGTGTAGCTATGGCGCGTATTCTTGGTGTTGATATTCCTAGAAATAAGGTAATGAGAGTGGCTCTTACATCACTATATGGTGTTGGACCTCAAGTTGCTGTTGAAGTTCTAGAGAAAGCAAATATCGAATTAACCAGAAATTCTAACGAACTGACTGAAGAGGAAGTTCAAACTATCAGAAAGATTCTTGAAGAAGATTACAATGTTGAAGGTGATCTACGAAGAGAAGTTGGACTGAACATCAAAAGACTAAAAGATTTAGGTTGCTATCGTGGAGTTCGCCACAGAAGAGGCCTACCAGTTCGTGGTCAAAGAACAAGTACCAACGCGAGGACTCGTAAAGGTAAAGCTGTTGCGATTGCTGGTAAAAAGTCCGTTAAGTCATTGAAGTAGGAGGACTATCATGGTTAAGAAAACAACAAAGAAAAAAGTTAAAAAGAATATTAGTACTGGAATTTGTCACATTCAGGCATCTTTCAATAACACTATTGTTACGTTTACAGATACTCAAGGAAACGCAATTGCATGGGCTAGCGCTGGTCAATTAGGTTTCAGAGGATCTAAGAAATCAACTCCATTTGCTGCTCAATCAGCTGCTTTAGAAGCTGCTAAGAGAGCTATGGAACATGGTCTAGGTACTGTTGAAGTTCGTGTAAAAGGTCCAGGTGCGGGACGTGAAAATGCTATCCGTGCTCTACTTCAGGCTGGTTTGAGAGTAACATCTGTTGCAGATAGAAGTCCGATTCCACATAATGGATGTCGTGCACCAAAAAGAAGAAGAGTATAAGACTTATATTATAAGGAGACCCTTAGAATGGATACATTTGTAGAAAAAAACTGGAATAGTATGATTAGACCAGTAGCTCTTGAGCCTGATCATGAATCATCTCAAACAGCATATGGAAAATTTGTAGCGAAGCCTCTTGAAAGAGGTTACGGACAAACACTTGGTAACTCATTAAGAAGAGTACTTTTATCATCACTTCAGGGTGCTGGTATTGTTGCTATTAGAATTGATGGTGTTGACCATGAGTTTGGAACAATTAATAACGTTAAAGAAGAAGTTTCTGAAATTATCCTTAACTTGAAAGAAGTACATTTCATGCTTAAGAGTAAAGAAGATCTTGTATTAACACTTGAAAAATCTGGTGAAGGTCCTATTAAAGCTAGTGACATCGCTGAGAATGCAAGTGTAGAAGTTTTAAATCCAGATCATACAATCTGTAACGTTTCTTCTGGCGGTTCTATAAAAATGGAACTTAAAATTGCTAGAGGGAAAGGTTATGTAACGGCTCTTGATAATAAAGAGACTTTTGATCTTCCAGTTGGTTGGATTTATCTTGATACACTTTTTTCACCTGTTCACAGAGTAAATTACACAGTAACAAACTCTCGTGTTGGTAAAAGAACTGACTTTGATAAGCTTACATTAGAAGTTTGGACAAATAATGGTATTGATCCTCATGATGCTGTTGCATATTCAGCAAAAATCTTAAGAGATCAACTTACTGTTTTCCTTAACTTTGAAGATGAAGAAGAAGTAGTAAGATTAGAGAGCAATAAGCCTGTTCAACAGCAATCTCCAACTAATAACTTTCTTCTTAAGCCAGTGTCTGAACTTGAACTATCTGTACGTTCTGCAAACTGTTTACAGAATGCAAATATTAAGTACATTTACGAGCTTGTTTCTAAGACCGAAGGTGAAATGTTAAGAACAAAGAACTTTGGACGTAAGTCATTAAATGAAATTAAAGAAATTCTTTCTCATATGGGTCTGGGTCTTGGAATGAAAGTTGATAACATCATGAAAGATCTTCAGGACAAGAAAGACGGTGAGTAGAAGCTAGCTGAGTTGAAGGAGCTAATGTTATGAGACATCAAAGAAGAAAATATAAAATCGGGAACAACCCTTCTCATAGAAAGTCTCTAATGAGAAACCTTGCTATTGAAGTTATTGATCACGGTAAGATCAAGACGACACATGCAAAATGTAAAGCGATTCAAGGATTTGTTGAAAAACTAATCACTATTGCAAAGAATGATACTGTTGCAAATAGAAGACTTGCTTTTAGAAAATTAAACGACAAAGATGCTGTACAAAAGCTTTTTGGTAATGTTGCACCAAAGTTTAAAGAAAGAAGTGGTGGTTACACTAGAATTCTTAAACTTGCCGATGGTAGAGTTGGTGACAATGCTAAAATGAGTTTCATTGCATTAGTTGACTAGTTTGAAGTAATTCAAGCTTCGTTCAACAAATGGTTTTGGACATCTTAATAAAACGCAGTTATAAAAGACCTCCTGAATAGGAGGTCTTTTTTTATATGAGCAACACAAAAGCCAGTTCAAAAAATTTACCATGGTCTACTAAAATATCCATTTTATCTTTAATGTTTGCCATTACATTGGGCTATTCAGTTGTATCGAAGAAAGAAATTGAAAGAGTAACGAATAATGAAAATCAGCTTATCCTTAAGAAGTTACCTAGTTTTCAATTAAAAGAATTTAAAAAAGACTTTGTTGTAAATCCTGAGACTATGTTTAGAAATGGGGCAAAGCTAGCTTTTGTTCACTTTTGGGGAACGTGGTGTGCTCCTTGTGAGGCCGAGTTACCTGACTTTATAGAGTTTCTTAAGTCACAAAAAGGCAAAGGCATTAATGGTATACTGCTGTCTGTGAATGATAAGGATCCTCTGATCACAAAGTTCATGAAGCGTTTTGGCGAATTACCAGATAATATTATTTTGGCCCATAATGAAGACGGTTCACTACTGTCGGAATTTGGTACAGTGAAGGTTCCTGAGACATATTTATTTCGAAAAGATGGTAAAACTTTAAACAAGTACGTTGGAGCTCAGGACTGGAATCACCGCTCATTTGGGCAAAGAATGGAGTTTTATCTCAATTCTATGGGCAAAAACGTACAAAAATAATCCACACTTAACTATCTGAAACTATTGTAAATTTGGCAGATATTGTCCATCTGTTGATCAATTTAACACTATATATTCAAGTAAATTTAAATCGTTGCCGAAAAGTTAAACACTACTGATAAATGTTTATTCAGTGGCCCAAAATTTTTTCATCAGGAGATGGTAATGATTAACTGGAAAGATATGAGAAATTTGCACGTAATTTCAAAACTCGAGCAAATTTTAAATAAGTGGTATGGAGTTGAGCTACTATGGGCCGATTCTAACTCTAAGATTCAAAGTACACATCTCGATAAGGGATATGAATTTAAGAATCATTTCTTTAAAGTTCAGATGGGAATGTCTATAGGTCACGAATATATTCAACAAGACTTTGAAAAAGTTTCGGAAGTTTTTAGTTCTGTTTCTGATCAAACAATTGTTGCTGATTCATTTTTTAAGCATATTAAGTTTGTAGCTTCAAAGGTTGTGGTTGACGGAGAGTTTTTGGGGACCGTTATGGCATTTCCTTTTGTTAGCGATAGCATAACTGATGATGAAAAAACTGAGCTGGTAAAGCAAATGGTTGATTGTGGAGCTTCAGAATCGGATGCTAAATCCGCCTTGGGTCACTTAAAGAAAATGTCTGCAGTAGATATTGAGTATCTTGAAGAACTAGTAGAACTCGTTTCAGAAGAGATCATTGAGTTTCATGAAGAAATTAGTAAAAGAGAAGAAAGAATTAATGAACTTAACTCTGAGTTAGGAGATAAGTACAGATATCATATGATGATTGGTAAATCGAAGAAGATGCAACACATCTATAGATTACTAGAAAAAGTTTCGTCATCAGAAGCGAGTGTATTTATTCAAGGTGAAAACGGAACAGGTAAGGAACTTGTGGCAAAAGCAGTTCATTATTATTCACCAAGAAAAGATAATATGTTCTTAGCAGTAAACTGTTCAGCATTTAATGACAACCTTCTTGATTCAGAGCTTTTTGGACATATGAAAGGTGCGTTTACAGGTGCGATTAAAGATAAGAAAGGACTTTTTGAAAATGCAAACGGTGGAACACTGTTCTTAGATGAGATTGGTGATACATCACTGGCCATGCAGGTTAAGCTTCTAAGGGTTCTACAAGAAGGAACATTTCTTCCTGTTGGTGCTAATGCTCCAAAAAGAACGGATGTAAGAATAATTGCAGCTACAAATAAAAATATTAAAGAAATGATGTCAAAAGGTGAGTTTAGAGAAGATCTCTATTACAGAATCAATGTTATTAATATTGATTTACCACCATTGAGAGATAGAAATGATGATATTCCAATCCTAATGGATCACTTCCTTAAGAAAAGATGTGATGAAATGGGACAAGCACTAAAGACATTCTCTAAGAAGTGTTTAGAAAAAATGCTTGATTATCATTGGCCAGGTAACGTTAGAGAGTTAGAAAACGAAATCGAAAGACTCGTTGTTCTTGCTGGTGATGACAAGATCATTACTCCTGATCTACTTAGCCTTAGAATTGAAGAAGCTGTTGGTAATGCAAGAGCAGGTGGAAGTTCGAATGGAGCTGTAAAAGGTATTAATACATCCGGATCTCTAAAGACTGCACTTGAAGAGCTTGAAGCAATTATGATTAGGGAAGGTTTGAAGCGCTGCAGCTTTAATAAGTCAAAGCTAGCAAAGGAACTTGGAGTTTCAAGAGCAAGCTTAATTATGAAAGTTGATAAGTATGACCTAGATAAGAGGAAAAAAGCAGCTAACGAATAGCATTAAAGATAACGCAAAGAAATAGCCTCCTAAGAGCCAAAAATGTATATTATCAAGGCTTTTAGGAGGTTTTTTTATGTCTGAATTGCTTGAGCAAAAACGCCAAAATCTTGTTGATCTAAGGGAGCAATCCGCTCTTGGTGGTGGACAAGCACGAATTGAAAAACAACATTCACAAGGTAAATATACTGCACGCGAGAGAATCGAAAGATTAATCGATCCAGGAACATTTTTAGAGTTCGATAGATTCGTTACTCATAAATGTAATTCTTTTGGAATGGAAAAAAATAAATATTTAGGTGATGGAGTTATCACAGGTATTGCGGAAATGAACGGTCAGAAGATTGCGCTTTATTCCCAAGACTTTACATGTTGGGGAGGAGCACTTGGTGCTGCTCATGCAAAGAAAATATGTAAGATAATGGACTTCGCTCTTGAAAATAGAATACCAATTATTGGAATCAATGATTCAGGTGGAGCTAGAATTCAAGAAGGTGTTGAGTCACTTGCAGGTTATGCCGAGATTTTTTATCGTAACGTAAAGTGCTCTGGTGTTATTCCACAAATTTCTCTTATCATGGGTCCTTGTGCTGGTGGTGCTGTTTATTCACCGGCCATTACAGACTTCATCTTTATGGTTGATAAATCTTCTTACATGTTTGTTACAGGTCCTGAAGTAATTAAAACTGTAACTCACGAAGAAGTAACGAAAGAAGAACTTGGTGGTGCAGCTACACATAATGAAAAATCTGGTGTGGCCCAATTTAAATGTATAGATGAAGATGAATGTTTTGAAAGAGTAAGAGAGTTGATGACTTATCTTCCTGCTTCGAATTATAGAAAACCAACTTTAAAACATACTAGTGATCCTATCTTTAGAGATAATAATAAGATTAAAGAGACAGTCCCGGCAAACCCTAAAAAACCATATGACATGAAAGAAATTATTTTTGATGTTGTTGATGATGGTCACTTCTTAGAGATACATAAAGATTATGCTAAAAATATTATTTGTGGTTACGCTTCTATCGGTGGAATTAAAGTAGGGATAGTTGCTAATCAACCACAAATTTTAGCAGGTGTGCTTGATATTGATTCTTCAAGAAAGGCAGCTCGCTTTGTACGTTTCTGTGATTCATTTGATATTCCAATTTTAACCTTAGTTGATGTACCAGGATTCTTGCCAGGAACAACACAAGAGTATGGTGGAATTATTACTCATGGCTCAAAACTTCTTTATGCTTACGCGGAAGCTACTGTTCCAATGATTACCTTGATAACAAGAAAAGCTTATGGTGGTGCATATGATGTTATGGCGTCAAAGCATATACGAGCGGATATTAACCTAGCTTACCCGACAGCTGAAATTGCCGTTATGGGTGCTGATGGTGCTGTTAATATTATTTTTAGAAATGAACTGAAAGGCTTAGAGGGTGATGCTTTTGATAAGAAAAAAGCTGAGCTAGTTGCAAACTATGAAGAGCAATTTGCCAATCCTTATAGAGCCGCTGAATTAGGGTATGTTGATTCAGTTATTTTACCAGAAGAGACTCGCTTAAGAATTTATAACTATTTAAAAGTTTTAAAAGATAAGAAAGTAGAGTTACCTAGTCGTAAACATGGGAATATCCAACTATGAATATACGTCTTAAAAATGGAAAACAAAGAAGAGTCTTAATCATCAATAGAGGTGAAATCGCTTCAAGAATCGCCAGAGCATGTCGTGAACTGGGACATGTTGCTGTTGGTGTTTGGACAGACAATGAACCCAATGCAGCTCATTTAGAATTTTGTGATGAGTGGATTCATTTAGATGGAAAAACAAATGCTGAAACCTATTTGAATGTAGAAAAGATTTTAAAAGTTATTGAAGAAAATAAAATTGATGGTGTTCATCCAGGTTATGGATTTCTTTCTGAGAATGGTGCCTTCGCAAAGGCCTTAACAGATAAAGGTGTAACATTTATTGGTCCACATCCAGAAGCCATTAGAGTGATGGGTGATAAGGCAACTTCGAAAGCTCTTGCGAAAGAAGCTGGAGTGCCAGTAGTTCCTGGGACAGCTAAGGCCGTTGTTGATGTTAAAGAAGCTCTTGAAGTTGCAAAAGATATTGGATACCCGGTTCTTTTAAAAGCTGTTGCAGGCGGTGGTGGCCGTGGCATGCGAGCTTGTAATAATGAGCAAGAAGTTAAAGATCAGTTTGAAGCAGTTGGAAGAGAATCTCTTGCAGCGTTTGGTAATGGTGACTTATTAGTTGAAAAGCTTATAGTGAATCCTCATCATATTGAAGTCCAAATCCTCGCAGATAAAAGTGGAAACGTTTATCACTTTTTTGAAAGAGAATGTTCGATACAAAGAAGACACCAAAAAATTATTGAAGAAGCTCCGTCTCCATTTATTGGAGATGATGAAGCTCTTAGAAAAAATATTTGTGAGACTGCTGTTAAGTTGGCCAAAGCAGTTGATTATGACAGTGCTGGAACTGTTGAATTTATTATGGGTGAAGATAAGAGTTTTTATTTTCTCGAAATGAATACTCGAATTCAGGTTGAACATCCAATAACTGAAGAGATCACAGGAATGGATCTTATCGTATGTATGATTCAGTCTGCTTTTGGAGAAGATCTTCAGATACCAAATCAAGAATGGATTACTCGTACCGGTCATGCCATTGAATGTCGAATTTGTGCAGAAGATCCAATCACCATGTTGCCTTCTCCTGGAAGTGTGACAGGTTTTGAAACAAATTTTCCACAAGGTATTCGATTCGATCATTGTCTATATCGAGGGTTAGAAGTAACTCCTGATTTTGATCCAATGGTAGGGAAATTAATTGCAAAAGGTTTAGTTAGAGATGTTGCTATTCGAAAAATGAGAACAGCTCTTGATGGTCTCTATATTGAAGGTTTAAAAACAAATATCCCACTTCATAAAGTTATTTTCGATGATAATGTTTTTAAAGAAGGGGTTTACTCCACTAGCTATATTGGAGACTTTAAACCTCAAGAGAAAGTTTCAACTGAGTTGGACTATCTTTCTCTTTATAAAAAATTAGCAACCGTAGAAGCAAGAAGGATGGGCTTATAATGAGAACTTACCTAATTGATGCCAATAAAGATGAAGTTATTGTAGATTTAACAAAGACGATCGTTCATAACTCAGATTTAGTTGAATTTGAGTTTAGTACTTGTGTGGATAATTCTTTAGTAAATAAAGAAAATATTTTCGTTAGAAGACTAGCAAATAATTATTTCTCCTCTTTAGATGGAAAATCTTGGAGAAAATTAGCTAGACAAAACCTCCCTAAAAAGATTTTAAACGTAGACAGAGTCTTCGATCTCTATAGAGGCTATAAACCTAGTGGACTTAGTGCAGGTTCTGAGGGAGAGTTACTTACACAAATGCCTGGAAAAATTGTGAAGATAGCAGTTAAGAAAGGTGAAGAAGTTAAAAAAGGACAAACTCTAATCATTTTAGAGGCCATGAAAATGGAAAACGAGATTAAGTCTGGTATGGACGGAGTCGTAAAAGAGATTCATGTTAAAGAAGGTGACGCTTTGGATTCTGGAGTTCTTATGATGGAGGTTGAGTAATGAATGATTGGGATAAAGCTAAAGCTGATTTGCAAAAAAATGGTAAGACATTCTTTTCAATCTTTATAATAGTTTTAGTACTGATAGTCGGTAAGACATCTTTTTATACGGTAGAGCCAGATGAAGAAGCTATCGTTATTAGATTTGGTAAGTATATTGGAACGTATCCTCCGGGCTTACATTTTAAATTGCCATTAAATATAGATAAGGCAATTCGTGTAAAAACAAAAAGGGTATTACAGGAAGAGTTTGGTTTTAGGACAGCAAGTACTAGATTTAGAAGAACGACTTACTCTACTGATGGTTACGAAGATGAAAGTTTAATTCTAACGGGTGACCTAAATGTTGCTGACGTAGAATGGGTAATTCAGTACCAAATTTCAGATCCGTTTAAATATTTATTTCAGACCAGTGATCCTATCTCAAATATTAGAGATGTCTCTGAGTCTATCATGAGAAGAGTTGTTGGAGATCGTTTAGTAACTGAAGTTTTAACTACAGGTAGAGTTGAAATTTCGAATGATGCTGAAGAACTGATGCAAGATGTGCTTGATAAGTACGATATGGGTGTAAAAATTGTGAGTGTTAAGCTTCAGGATGTTAACCCACCACAAGTTGTAAAAAAGTCTTTTAATGAAGTGAACGAAGCGAAGCAAGAGCAAGAGAAAATGATTAATCAAGCAGAAGAAGCTTATAATAAAGTTATTTTCGAGGCTAGTGGTAAGGCAAATAAAGTTTTAAGCCAAGCTGAGGGTTTTTCGCAGGAGTTAATCAATACTGCGAAAGGTGATGCTTCAAGATTTGAACAAGTTCTTGTTGAATATAGAAGAGCTCCGAGAATTACAAAGAGAAGAATTTACTTAGAAACTATGCAGAGTTTATTTACTGATATCGATGATATTACGATTGTGGATCCTAAGATAAAAGGTCTTTTACCAGTATTTAGTAGAGAGGTTGTAAATGGGAAATAAAGTTAGCGCAATTGTCGTCGTATTAGTTGTCCTTGCCATTGGATTTATGAGCAGTGCTTATATTGTTCAAGAGGGAAGACAAGCAATCATTACACAATTTGGTAAACCAGTTGGAGAGCCAATCGTAAAGGCTGGGCTTCATTTCAAAAAACCATTTGTTAATGATGTACGTTTTGTTGATAAACGAATTTTAAATTGGGATGGGTACCCAAATGAGATTCCAACGAAAGATAAAAAATACATTAAGGTTGATACAACGGCTCGATGGAAAATCGTTGATGCACTAAAGTTTATTCAAACGGTAAGAAGTGAGAATGGTGCTAAGGCGAGACTGGATGCAGTTCTTGATTCTGCTACGAGAGACGTTATTTCAAATAATAACTTAGTTGAAGCCGTTAGAAACTCGAATGCCATATTTGATAAAATTGATTTGAAGAAAAAAGAAATTAAAGATTTAAAGAAAGACGGTAAGTCGACAATTGAAGAAGAAGTTTCTGGTGAAATTGAAAAGATCATGACTGGTAGAGAGCAACTTAGTTTGAAAATTTCTGCTGTTGCAAGTAAGGAACTATCTGCTTTTGGGATTGAGCTCATTGATGTTCAGTTGAGAAGAATTAGTTACGAAAAAAGTGTTGAGAAAAAAGTTTATGAAAGAATGATTTCTGAAAGAAATAGAATTGCTCAAAAAATTAGATCTATTGGTAAAGGTGAGAAGGCTAAAATTGAAGGTCGTCTTGAAAAAGATCTTAAAAAAATTCAGTCAATTGCTTATCGTGATTCTCAAATCATAAAAGGTAAAGCGGAAGCAACAGCAACTAAAATCTATGCTAAAGCTTTATCAAAAGACCCTGATTACTATGACTTTATGAAAAGTATGGAAGCATATAAAAAGTCATTAAAGGGAAAAGCAAAATTCTTGATGAGTTCAGAGTCCGAATATCTAAAGTTTTTAAAAGAACTCAAGTAGCTTTCGCTGCTTGAGTATTCATGGCCTAGTTAAGGTAAGTATAATTAGCTAGGCAGTCCTCATAAAAATCTACTAAGTTAACACCAACACGGGGAGCGATATTTCCTCGAGTTATCTCTTTGTTTATTAGCTTCTTAAGTGATTGTGCCATATATTCAGGGTTATACTGCATTGTACTTAATACCTGTGCCGCTGAGTTTCCTTTAATTATCTCTTCAATATAAAAACCTTGAGGATCCTCGGCATCACTAAAAACATGAACTTCGTTAACTCTACCAAAGAGATTATGGTTATCACCCATAACGTCTTGATAGGCACCTGTTAAGAAAAGTCCAACTAGGTATTCTTCATCTTCTTTTATGTCGTGAAGTAGAACAGTTTCGTTGTGACCATCGGGTCCAATAAAACAGTCAATTTTTCCATCACTGTCACAGGTAATATCTGCGATACCACATTGAGTAGTTGGTCTTTCATTAAGACGTGATATTGGAACAAGGGGAAGTATTTGATCAATGGCCCAGTGATCGGCTGCAGATTGAAAAACACTGAAGTTACATAGGTATTGAGGAGCAATGTCGACGCTTAGGTTTTTGAGTTCTTCTGGTACAAAGGTTTTAGTTGATTCAACATAAGAAACAATTTTTTCCATGATACGCCAATGAATTGTTTCTATTTTTGCTCTTTCATCAAGACCAATGACCCCGAGCTTGAAAGCATTAAGTCCTTCTTCTTTAATTTGAACAGATTCATTGAAAATTGTTTGAAAGTTTTCTTTCGTAAACTTGTTAGATTCTTGCTCGAGGGTTCTCATATTTTCTACTAAAATATGTTCACCCTCTGTAACACTAGTATCAAAATTGTTCTTATGGCGATCAATTCTATCGATCACATTTGTGATAACACATGAGTGGTGTGCGGTAATGGCCCTTCCACTTTCGGTAACAATATTTGGATGTGGGACACCTTCAAGTTCACATATTTGTTTAAGTCCATAAACGATGTCTTGAGCATATTCTTTTACATTATAATTTCTTGAACTATCATTATTAGATCTACTGCCATCATAATCTATTCCTAACCCACCACCTGCATCAAAGTATTCAAGATGACATCCCATCTTATAAAGTTTTGCATAGATTCTTCCGGCTTCATTTATTGCATCTTTAAAAGTTCTAATATCACTGATCTGACTTCCTATGTGATAGTGAAAAAGCACAATAGAAGACATTAAATTGTTCTCTTCCATGACTTTTACAGCATTTAATATTTCAGCTGTAGTGAGTCCAAACTTTGCTTTATCGCCACAAGAATTGGCCCACTTTCCACGACCTTGGAGACTCATTTTTCCTCTTAAACCAATGAGGGGTGTTACGTTCATCTCTTTTGAAAGTCTTAAAATATTTTTTAGTTCAGAAAATTTCTCTATAACAATAATAATTTTTCGGTTTAATTTTCTACCAATGAGAGCAAGTCGAAGATAGTCTTCGTCTTTGTATCCGTTTAAGACGGTTAGTGAGTTTGGATTTTCATTATGTACTAACGCCGCTAATAGTTCTGACTTTGATCCAGCCTCTAAACCAAAATCATATGGTGCACCAGCATCTATGATTTCTTCCACAACTTCACGCATTTGATTCACTTTTATAGGATAGACGCCATAGTATTTCCCATCATAGTCGGCCTCATGAATTGTGTCTCGGAAAATTCTATTAATATTTTTTACTTGGCTTCTTAAAATATCATGGAAACGAATAACGGCCGGGAGTTTTACTCCCTGTGATTTCATTTCTTCAACAACTTTTTTAATTTCAACTTCAGACTTTTTCTTGGAAGTCGGCTGGACTGTTAGGTTTCCTGCTTCATTAATTCCAAAGTAGCCATCACCCCAGTTCTTTACTCGATATGTTTGTTCTGCCTTTTCAATAGTCCAATTCTTATCACTCATATAATTACCTAGAGAGAGCTATTGAAAGCTCTCTGATGACTTTCGCTGCGAATACTGAGCTGTTGCCAGTCTTATCGATTGATGGGGAAAGTTCCACAACATCACAGCCTACAAAGTTTTTGTTTGTTAATATTTTTATTAAACTAATGAAAGAATGAAATGTTTCTCCGCCTGGTTCAGGCGTTCCTGTTCCTGGGAAAAAACTTGGGTCAAAGTAATCTAAATCGAGTGTTAAATAAATTGCTCTTTCATCACTTATACTTTTAACTGAATTTAGAAAATCCTCTAAAGATTTGCGAATCGTTCTATGTTCATTCATATATTTGTATTCATCTTTTGTACCACTTCTAATCCCGTATTGAATCAGCTCGTGTCCAGGTTTGAAGTGATCAAGAGCTCTTCTGATAATTGAAGCATGACTGTAGTGATGACCTTCGTAACCATCTCTTAAATCAGCGTGAGCATCAAGATGAAGAAGTACTAGTTCATCAAAGGCCTCTAGATACGTTTTTATAGGAGCATAACTGATACTGTGTTCTCCTCCAATGGTAATGACTCTTGTGTTGTTTTTAATATTGTCTTTATTAATGAGCTTAAAGAAGTTATCGGTACCTATTTGCCAATTTTGATCAATATCATTTGTATTTCCTACAACTAAGTTTCCTAAGTCATAGATTGCATCTTGTTCTTCAATGTCTTTTTCTTGGTAAGGACTATAGCTTTCAATTCCAAAAGAAACTTCTCGAAGGGCGTTTGGTCCCTCAACTGTTCCTTTTCTGAAACATGCAGTTCCGTCAAACTCAAAGCCAACCATATTAATGGCAGCGGGTACAACTTTTGAAGTTGGTTTGAAGAATTCATATGGCGTTGATGCCGGTTTAACTAAACTCATTTCCATCCTTATAGGTTTGGCTGTAACTTAGTTAAATAAGGAACTTACGTCAATATGGCCGTAATTATTTCCCAATAGAATTGAGCTCTAACTATCTGTAAACACTTTACTTAGCAAGGCCTTCACAGCAATTGGGACAAATGACTGGTGATTAAGAATATTTTGTTTGGTTTTCTTTAGCTCAAGGTCGAGTACAGGGTTTGATTGGATATGTTGTAATAGGTTTTCAGTCAATAGTGACTCAAACCACTTTAGGTTTTGTTGTTTACGTTTTTCATCCCATAGCTTGTTCTTTTTCTGGATATCTTGGAACTCTTTTATGGACTTCCAGATTTCTTCCATCCCCTCGCTATGGAGAGCGCTGCAAGTTAACACTTTTGTAACCCATTCAGACTTTTTGGACATTATATGAAGAGCGTTCTCATAACCTTGCTGGCTTATCTTAGCAAGATTAAGGAGGTCGCCATCGGCTTTATTAATGACAAGAAGGTCGGAGATTTCAATGATGCCCTTTTTGATTCCTTGTAGCTCATCACCAGCAGAAGGAACCATGAGAACAAGAAAGAAGTCGACCATGTTTGAAACTTCATATTCGCTTTGTCCAACACCAACAGTTTCCACAAGAGTAATATCAAAACCAGCACTTTCACAAAGTATGATGGCCTCTTTTGTTCTTTTAGATACTCCACCTAGAGAACCGTCAGTTGGAGTTGGTCGTATATAAGCATTTTCGTTTTGGGATAATTTTTCCATTCTTGTTTTGTCACCAAGTATTGAACCTCCACTAATAGGGGAGCTTGGGTCTACTGCTAAAACGGAAACTCTATGTCCTTGTGAAATGAGGAAAAGTCCAAAGGCCTCAATAAATGTAGATTTCCCAACACCGGGGACTCCACTAATGCCGATTCTAATACTTTTCCCTGAGTGGGGAGTCAGTTCTTCTAGAAGATTTGAAGCTGCATCCTTATGCTCATTTTTTTTTGATTCAATAAGGGTAATCGCTTTTGCTAGAGAGCGAATATTTCCTTCAAGTATATCTTTGGCATTTATTTTCACTTATTTATTCGCCTTTTTAATTTCTTTAAGGACAGCTCTAGCACTTTCAAGAATTGGAGTACCTGGACCGAATATTCCTTTAACTCCAGCTTGTGATAAAAAATCATAATCCTGTTTTGGTATTACTCCACCAACAACAACAATAATATCTTCGGCCTTAAGCTTTTTTAATTCTTTGATTAGATCAGGAACGAGAGTCTTGTGGCCCGCTGCTTGGCTGCTTACTCCGACTACATGAACATCATTTTCAATGGCCTGTTTTGCAACTTCAGCAGGAGTAGAAAAAAGTGGAGCAAGATCGATATCAAAGCCTATGTCAGCAAAAGCTGTAGCAATAACTTTAGCTCCTCTGTCATGACCGTCTTGACCCATTTTTGCCACGAGCATTCTTGGTCGTCGTCCTTGATCTTCAATAAATTTATCAATATCTTCTTTTAGCACTTTCCAGTCCTCGTCTGATTCATAGGCTTGACCATAGACTCCAGAAACAGTTTGAGAAGTTGCATTATATCTTCCCCAGTGTTTCTCTAGAGCATAAGTTATTTCGCCTACTGAACACTTAGCCCTTGCTGCTTTTACCGCAAGGTCTAAACTATTTCCTTCACCAGTTTGAGCGTAGCTTTCAAGATCAACCAAGGCCTTATCCACTTTCGTCTGATCTCTGTTCGTTCTTAGTTGGTTAAGTCGTTCTATTTGAGATTTTAACACAGCTTCATTATCAATAGATAAAATTTCAAGATCGTCTTCTTTTTCTAATTTGTATTTATTAACACCAACAATTGTATCAATACCTTTATCAATTTTAGCTTGCTTGATGGCGGCTGACTTTTCAATATTTAACTTCGGGATTCCTTTT
>JAONMX010000079.1 GCA_028378565.1 Bacteriovoracaceae bacterium | reverse complement strand
TTTTTATCACTCCACCGATTAAATGCTTTGATACCTGACTAGCAATCGGCCCTGCACTCAAGAAAAATTTTATTTGTCGTTCTATTTTTTCATCAAGCTCTTCTTCTTCACAAAGCTGATGAACGAGACCCATATCATAGGCCCTTTGCCCTTTAAACCGTTCTCCACTCATAAAGTATGCTCTTGCTTGGGATTGTCCAATTTTAGCAATAACAAAGGGACTGATCACTGCTGGAACTAGGCCCAAACTCACTTCAGTGAATCCAAAAGAAGCACTTTTAACAGAGAGAACATAATCACAGGCACTAATTAATCCAGTTCCACCACCTAAACAAGCTCCATTAACTCTGGCCATAACAGGAACGGGACAATCATTTATTGCTTGGAAGAGTCCTTGAAGTTTAAGAGAATCTTGATAATTCTCTTCCTCAGAATAATCTTTCATCTTCTTCATCCAGTTAAGATCAGCTCCTGCACAAAAGCTCTTACCTTCACCGGCTAAAATAACAAGTCTTGTTTCATCATCATCCTGAAGAGCACTAAACTCTGCTGTTAACTGTTCTATGAGCTCATCGTTAAAAGCATTATGGATCTCTGGTCTATTAAGAGTTAACCAAAGTACTTTATCGTTGTTAGTTTTCTTTTTTAAATAATTCATATTCGTCTCTTGTATTAATCTACATTCTAAAGACACCAAATTTAGTGTCTTCAATTTTCTTATTTAAACTTGCCTCTATGGCCAATCCTAAAACTTCTCGCGTTTGGGTAGGATTAATGATGCCATCATCCCAAAGTCTAGAACTCGAGTAATATGCACTTCCTTCTTCTTCGTACTTATCAAGGATCGGTTTTTGAAATGCCTTAACTTCTTCCTCGCTCATTTGCTTTTTCCCCGTAACTTCAAGCCCCGCTTGTTTTACAGTAGTAAGGACACCAGCAGCTTGAGGGCCACCCATAACGCTAATACGAGCATTGGGCCACATCCATAAAAATCTTGGGCTATAGGCACGCCCACACATTCCATAATTTCCGGCTCCAAAAGAACCACCAATAATCACTGTAAACTTAGGAACCTCTACTGTTGAAACGGCCGTCACCATCTTCGCACCGTGCTTGGCAATCCCCTCTGACTCATACTTCCTACCAACCATAAAGCCAGTAATATTTTGTAAAAACACAAGAGGTATTTTTCTTTGGCCACACAACTCAATAAAGTGTGCTCCTTTTTGAGCACTCTCACTAAAAAGAATTCCATTGTTAGCAACGATTCCAACTTTGTGACCAAAAATTCTTGCAAAACCACAAATAAGTGTCGTTCCAAATCTTTCTTTAAATTCATGAAACTCACTACCATCTGTTATTCGAGCAATAACTTCTCTAACGTCATAAGGAGTTCGTGTATCTTTTGGAATGACTCCTAAAATTTCTTCTTGCTTATAAGCTGGTTCTTGAATTGGAGCCTTTTCTTTTTGCCCAAGTAACTTACCTTCAGATTGATAATTTAAGTTTTCAATTATATTTCGAGTAAGCGCCAAAGCGTCTTCTTCATTTTCTGCAAAATGATCAGCAACACCTGACTCACTAGTGTGAACTTTTGCTCCACCAAGATCTTGTGCCGAAACCTCTTCACCAGTTGCTGCTTTAACAAGTGGTGGACCACCTAGAAAGATTGTTCCATTTTCTTTAACGATAATTGATTCATCCGCCATGGCCGGAACATATGCTCCACCTGCAGTACAAGAACCACAAACAACGGCGATTTGAGAAATTCCAAGAGAGCTCATTTTTGCTTGATTATAGAAAATTCTTCCAAAATGATCTTTGTCAGGAAAGACTTCGTCTTGCTTAGGAAGAAATGCTCCTCCACTATCAACGAGATAAATACAAGGTAATCTATTTTCAAGAGCAATCTCTTGAGCTCTTAGATGTTTCTTAACAGTCATTGGAAAATAAGTTCCACCTTTTACTGTGGCATCGTTGGCAAC
This sequence comes from Bacteriovoracaceae bacterium, assembly GCA_028378565.1. Taxonomy (GTDB): domain Bacteria; phylum Bdellovibrionota; class Bacteriovoracia; order Bacteriovoracales; family Bacteriovoracaceae; genus JAAEST01. The sequence continues at coordinate 3,231 of JAONMX010000079.1, read as the reverse complement.
AAACATACACTCAACACCATGAACTCTTCCAATACCAGTAATGATTCCTGCACTAGGAACAGGACCTTCTTTTTCATACAAGTCATTCGCTGCAAGTGAACTAAGTTCAAGAAAAGGTGAACCTTGATCTAAGATACGATCAATTCTTTCTCGTGGAAGAAGCTTGTCTCTTTTTCTATGGCGAGTAACACTTTTTTCACCGCCCCCAAGCTTGGCCTCATCAATTCTTTTTTTTAATTCATTCACCATTGTTTGATTGAATTCAAAATTAGAATGGTAATCACTACTTCTTGTATCGATGTGAGATTTAATTCGATCCATGACATCCTCAATATAAGTTTAAAACCATGCTATTATGGCAAAAATAAAGGCTTTTCGTCCAATTTAACGCGAATCAAACTTATGATTTAAGAGATGTTAGCTGAGCACAGACTGCACTTGCTTGATCAATGAAAGTCCCTTCTAAAGTTCCTTTTTTCTTTAAGGTTTCTTCAAGTAAGGGAAATAGCATCTTGATATAGACATCAACGAATTGATTTTCTGACCAGATGCGATAAAGAGTGAATTTTTTCTTATGATTTAGTTTACTAAAATAAATTCGAGACCACAGTTGAGTGAGTGAAAGTTTCAAAATATCTTTTTTTTCCGAGCAATGCCCGGTAAAGATCTTTGTCATATTCTCTCTACTATTAGGAGATAGCGACGCTAAAACTTCGGCCGTTACCGCTTCTAAAACTTCTTTTGGATCCCAAAAGCTCTTTTGTTCTAGCGGATGATATCTTAAAAGAACAATATTCCCTCTCACATCAATACGAGGCTTTTCATTTGCCGGCCACCAAACAGGTCTAATCATTAAATTTATTCTTTTCTTGATTCCTACAAACTTAAGGAGCTTGCGATAAGTTGCTTCGGCCTTACTCTTCTTCCATTCTTTTTCCATCATCTTAACTTGTTTGTTAAAAGTCGTACTTTCTTTTACAAACTCAAAAATCGGCTTCATAAGTTTTTTTAAAAATTGAACTAAAAAATCATACTCCGACTTTGTGATCTTCTTTTTAAGTTTTATTAGTGCCTTTGATACACTCTTATTGTGATAAAAAGCATTTGAAAAAAAATTATTAGCAATAACTGTTGGACCAAAAATATCCTCAGAAGTTGGATAAGGATTTTTATAGTACTTCTTTCTAATCTTTGCATAGTCTTGAAAATCTCTTTCAAAATTATTTTGTGTTTTGAAATGTTGTTGCCACTTCTTCTTCATTTCACTAGAAATAGAAGGATGCCACATACTGACTTGATCAATGATCTCAAAAACATCTGTTGCTTAAGAATAAACAACAACTCGGCTATTTGCCGAGTTGATGATTAGAAAGAATAATATCGTTAGTATTTTTTTCATGTATAACTAATTAGTAATCAGAAGCGTTATCAAGAGCATTGATAAGATCCTCAACTCTTTTAGCATTTCTAGCTGGACGAGTATCCTGTGGAACGACTTCTTCAATGACTTCAGGCTCTGAAGCAATGGCTCGAGATGGTAAATTTCCATCAACTTGAACAAGTTTCTTAACAATCATAAACTCTGACTCACCTTCTCTAAGTGGTCCTTCTTTTTCAATTCTTTCAATGATATAAAGTTGCTCACCTTCTCTATAGAGAGCACTTTCACTACCTTTTGAAATCACTAGCTCAGCAGCAGCTAAGCTTCCAAATATTTTCTTTGCCCCTATATCAGAAGAACTTAAACTTCTTACTTCAGAGCTTGTTAGTAGTGGTCCAAGATTAGCAAAGGCAGCTTGTCCACTTGATCCTGAAATACTCGCTCCATTGATACTTGCAGTAGCTTGTGGACTAGAAGTTCCTCCACCAGAAACGCCACCACTTGCACTAGAGAAGTTCGAAGACCCTCCCCTAAAATTACGAGCATTACTTGCTCCACCACCACTAAAAGTACTCGGAGTTGGATTTGCTATAACAGAGTTATTACGTGAACTAGAGTTACTTGCACTACGACTTGTTCCTGACATAAAGTCATTCACAAGGTTACGTTGTCTTGCTTCTTCTTGTAAGCGCTTACTGCTACTTTCAGATTGAGCTAGTCTTTTTTCTAATTCTTCTATTCTACTTTGGTCAGCACTTGAAAGTTTTGATTTATCATCTTTACCTTGATTAAAGAAATCTTGCAGCTGAGATTTCATCGCTGCTTGCTCACTATTCATTCTTTCAATACGCTCTAACAATTCGTCATTTCTAAGTTTTGAAATTCTTTCTTGTTCTGCAACCAACTCATCTTTCTCTCTAGCAATTTTTTCTTCTTGTGTTTCCTCTACATCACTTTGGTCAGACTCTTCTGAACCATTTCCAAACAAATTACCAAAGAAGCTTGAAGATGAACCATCGTCTGCTTTAGAGTTAGAAGAGTTATCCTTATTGTTAAATCCAAAGATATCAGAGAACATTCCGTCTTCTTTATCGTTACCTACAGCACTAGTATTACTATTTATAACTTCCGCCCCTAAATCTACATAGAGTTCACTTGTTCCATTTTGAGTATTTTTATTGAAGTTAGTTTTTCCACCACCCAACTCTCTCCAAGTTTTTCCACTAAGAATCGTTCCACTTGAAATAGAGTTCCTTAACGAAGCATCCCTATCTCTATCAGCGTTAAATGTTGTTCTTGTTCCTGTGGCAAAAGTACCTACATCAGCGATGTCATCAAATACCGCTCCATCAGGATGATTTGCAACATTACCATTTCCTTCTTGCCCATCTCCATTCTGTCCTAGTCCACCTGTCAGATGTGCAGAAACAGTATCGTTACAGCTCATCCCAAATAATTCTTTTTCCATGCTTTCATCAATTGGAAAACCAAAAGTTGAATTCTTCCACTTTGTACAGTCTTCTGTAGTATGTTTCACGTTAGGTGAAATCATATAAGCATAGCAACTAAGAAGAGCTCTTTTGAATGTTGCATCGTTAGCATCCATATCACCACCAAAGTACTCATTTGAATCAATAGGGTTCCCTAAATCATTAATTTCATCTAAAGCAAGAATTCCATTAAAATGATCTCCTTCTTTACTTTGACGACATAAGAGCTTTGCTTCTTTTTCAATATTATCACATTGATCAATTGAGTTTTCATACATTGTAGCCATTAATTGTAATTCAATTAATCGTGCAGCAATATCATTTTGATTTACTTCACCACCACTGGCACTTGCTGCGGCA
>JAONMX010000078.1 GCA_028378565.1 Bacteriovoracaceae bacterium | reverse complement strand
CCCTTCCAGTATCTCTTATTGGAATGAACTCTAAGCTCATGACTCAATATATTGAATTTGTAGCTGATCATTGGCTTGATAGATTAGGTTGCGACAAAACCTATAACTCAACAAACCCATTTGATTGGATGGAGTTAATCAGTCTTGAAGGTAAAACAAACTTCTTTGAAAAAAGAGTTAGTGAGTATCAAAAGTCTGGAGTTGTCGGAGAGAAGAACAGCACAGTATTCACATTAGACGCGGAGTTTTAAGCTATGTATGTAATGACTAGAAGTGGCGAAAAAGAGCCAATTAAATTTGATAAAATTACCCAAAGAATTGAGGCCCTTTCAAAAGGTCTTCATTCTAACTTTGTTGATTCAAGTGCCATTGCCCAAAAGGTAATTGAAGGTATCTATGATGAAATCACAACAAGAGAACTTGATAATCTAGCAGCTGAAACAGCCGCTTATCTTTCAACAAAGCACCCAGATTATTCGAAACTTGCGGGAAGAATTGCAACGTCAAATCTTCATAAAGAAACAAGAGGCTGCTTTTCTGAAAACATCAAGGCCATGTACAATTTTGTAAACTCTGCAACTGGTGAGCACTCCCCTCTTATTTCAAAAGAACTTTATGAAGTAGTGATGGAAAATGCTGAGCTATTAGACAAGGCCGTTGTTGATAAAAGAGATTATGACTACGATTACTTTGGATTTAAAACTCTTGAGAGATCTTATCTTCTTAAGATGGATGGAAAAATTGTAGAAAGACCAGGTCAAATGTTAATGAGAGTTTCAGTTGGTATTCATATGAATGATATGAAAGCTGCCATTGAAACTTACGATCTCATGAGCCAGAAGTTTTTCACGCATGCTTCTCCTACACTATTTAATAGTGGAACGAGCAAGCCACAACTTTCAAGTTGCTTTTTACTAGCAATGAAAGATGATTCAATTGATGGTATCTACGATACTCTAAAAAATACTGCTCTTATCTCTCAAAGTGCTGGCGGAATTGGACTTTCAATTCACAACATTAGAGCGAAAGGTTCATTCATTAAAGGAACAAATGGTACTTCGAACGGAATCGTTCCAATGCTAAAAGTTTTTAATGATACAGCAAGATATGTTGATCAAGGTGGCGGAAAGAGAAAAGGTGCTTTCGCTGTTTATCTTGAGCCTTGGCATGCAGATGTTTTTGATTTCTTAGAGATGAAAAAGAACACTGGTGCTGAAGATCAAAGAGCAAGAGATCTTTTCTATGCACTGTGGATTCCAGATCTATTTATGAAGCGTGTAGAAGCTGATGGTATGTGGTCACTTTTCTGTCCACACGAGTGTCCAGGTTTATCTGACACTTATGGTGCTGAATTTGAAGCTCTTTATACAAAGTATGAAGAAGAAGGGAAAGCAAAGAAAGTTGTTCGTGCTCAAGACCTTTGGTTTCAAGTTCTAGAATCACAAATTGAAACAGGTTCTCCTTATATGCTTTACAAAGATAGCGTTAATGAGAAATCTAACCAAAAGAATCTTGGAACAATCAAGTCTTCAAACCTTTGTACTGAAATTATGGAATACACAGCACCTGATGAAGTTGCCGTTTGTAATCTTGCTTCAGTTGCTTTGAATAAATTTGTTGATGAGAAAACTTCTAAATATAATCATAAGAAACTTTATGATGTTGTTTACAGAATGACTCTTAACTTAAATAGAATTATTGATGTTAACTACTACCCGATTCCTGAAGCGAAGAACTCAAACATGAGACATCGTCCAATTGGTCTTGGGATTCAAGGATTAGCAGACACTTTCTTTGCTATGAGACTTCCTTTTGAATCAAAAGAAGCTCTTGAGCTTAACAATCAAATTTTTGAAACAATTTACTTTGCAGCACTAACAGCTTCAAAGGATCTTGCAAAAGTTGATGGCCCTTACCAAACATATGAAGGTTCACCAATTTCTCAAGGACTATTCCAATTTGACCTATGGAATGTAAAGCCAACAGGTAAGAATTGGGATTGGGCAAAACTCAAGAAAGAAGTGAAGAAGCACGGAGTGAGAAACTCACTACTTGTTGCTCCAATGCCTACAGCATCAACTTCTCAAATTCTTGGAAATAACGAATGCTTTGAGCCTATCACTTCAAATATTTATGTTCGTCGTGTTCTTTCGGGAGAGTTCGCTGTTGTTAATAAGGCCCTTGTAAATGACCTAGTTGAAGCAGGACTTTGGAATGATGAAATGAGAAACTCGATCATCGCCCAAAACGGAAGTGTTCAAGGAATTGAATCAATCCCAGAAGAAATAAAAGCACTTTACAAAACTGTTTGGGAAATCAAGCAAAAAGCAGTAATTGATATGTCTGCAGGTCGTGCACCTTATATCGACCAAGGACAATCACTAAATGTTCACATGCAAGAGCCAAACTTTGGTAAGCTTTCTTCAATGCACTTTTACGCATGGAAGTCTGGTCTTAAGACTGGAATGTATTACCTAAGAACAAGAGCGGCAGTGAATGCTGTTCAATTTACAGTAAAAAATGATACGGCGAAGCCAACTGAGGTTGTAGATAACGAAGCAGCAATGCTTTGTTCAATCGAAAACCCAGATGACTGCGTCATGTGTGGGAGCTAGATTGAGAGGGACCTTCGGGTCCCTTTTTTTGGATGCGGCATCCGTAGGAACGGATGACGCTGAACAATTTCGAGTGAGCGTGAAGCGAAACGAAGAAAAGCAGACAGTGCTCTGCTGTGCATGGGCGGAATGAAAGTATCGACAAAAAATCTGCCACCAACCGAAAGAACTGAGAAATCTCAGCTGTATAAAATGACCTTCCCTTGAAACTCAAGATTTAGCTTCTTTTTATCAAAAATTTCTTCATAACACTGGCTCATCTTTTGAAAGATCTCTGCTTTTTCTTCAATTGACTTGATTTGAAAATTACTCCAAGTCATTATTAGGTTAACAAAGTCATCTGAGTTCATTTCTATATAGTGACTATAAGAAAACTCTTTAATAATTCTGAAATCATGACTCTGAAAAATGTTTTTATCAGGTTGACCTTTTCTCCTACTAGCAGGAGGTAAGTACTTTAATAAGAAAGATTTGTGTTTCTCTTGTTTTTCAACGTCTTCTGATATTATTCCCGAAAAACCATAGTTATCAATACAGAGGTATCCTTCTTTTTTTAAAACTCTTCTTGCTTCATTAAAAAATTCATTAGGGTCTAACCAATGAAACCCCATAGAAATATTCAAGAAATCAAACTCATCTTTATCGAATGGTAATTTTTCTGCTTTTGAGTTTATAAACTCAATATCATAGTTATTCTTTGCTAGCTTCAACATTCCTTCTGAAAGATCACAACCGATTATTTTTCAGAGTATTTCGAAAGGGCCATTGTAGAATGCCCAGTCCCACATGCAACATCTAGACTTTTAGAATACCTCTTACCAACAAAATCATTTACCAACTTATAAGGAATAGAATGATATTGGGGTCGATATTCATGATATCTCTTTGCTTCAACTTCTAATTTAAATGGATTAGTGACTTTCACAAAAACTCCTAATACTTAAACCTTAATAAAAAAATATTAAAACTTCACCTAATCCAGAAGGGCCATATTGTTTTTAGAAATAACTACAGATTACTACAATAACTTTATTTCTGATCGCAAACTTTAGTCCAACTTATAATTCTTCCATGCTCTCTTGTATGGCCTCTTCTAGGAACACTTGAATAGGCCATATCAATCCCCCAAGTGCCGTTACGACGGGACAAATTATAGAGGAATATTCCACAAGAAGGGTAATTAATCGGGCCTCCCCCTGTCACTTTCCAGATTCCATCGACAATCGCAAAATCTTCAGTTTGTCCTCTAATATAGTTAATAACATAATGAAAAGTAGCTCCCTTATATGAACTCTCTAGTCCTTTCTTATATAAGTGTTTTATCTCATCTCTTCCCTTATATATTCCTCCAGCAAGAGTAATTAATTCACCATCAATATTCCAAGCCTCAGAGATAACTGAGTACTCCCTGTTATTTATAGACTGAACATAGTCTATAAAGAAACCTCGAATTTCAAGATCCACAGCCCCAAAGGTAAAACTAACAGTTAAAATTTTTACAAGTAGGATAAAAAATATTTTGAACATTGCCCCTCATTATTGAGTCTTAACCGTGCTAATTACAGATTATGTAAAACCATTAAAGAGTAAGTTTACACAACTCAAATTTTTCTGTCTCTACTGCACCCTTAATCATTACGTGAGTTACAAATGGAAACCAAAGAAATTTCCCACCTTCAGACATCACCTTTTTCCAGTACTCAATTGTTTTCTCTGGAACCACTGTTAATTCTGTATAATTATTCCTATTAAAATACTTAACTTCTTTATTCAATATATTAAAGCTACCCTTTCCTCTATTTGGATCTCTGTCAAAAATAACTGCCGGAGGGCCAGGAACTACTTCATCAATATGAATTTTAAAATACTCGACTCTATTTAGCTTAAGATCTTTTTGGTATTTTATTAATTCATTAACAATTATCTGAGGATCAAGAGCTGAAAACTGCACGACATCATTCCACTTACAATCAAGAACTGGAATAATTTCTTCAGGCAAATCTTCTCTTCCAATATATTTTAAGGCATGGATCTTATAGATATCAGAGTTAATGTCCATCTGGTTAAGTGGAATTAATTTTGTGCCTTTAAATGGTTTTGGTTTTAAGTGATAGATATACAAATTTATTTCCTAGTCTATTACCTGCTCGCTTGCATTAAACTTAAGTTCAGTACCCTTAGTATATAGCTTGATAACTCCAGCGACATTAATTAACTCTACATCCTTTAGAAGCCTACCACCTGATTTAAAGAAACCAGATGGATAAAAACAATAGTCATTCGCACTTTCTTCAAGAACAACTTCTTTATTTTGAATTATTAAAGTTAACTCCTCTCCTAAATTTTCATCCGATGCTCCAGAGATACAGTTTACATTGTCGCCATAGAACATGATATCCCCTTGCAAAGAACCAATGACTTGCTTCTTTACCTGACCAAAACTGAAGTTTTCAATACCACCAAAAGAATCGCTATAATCAACAATAAATCGCGAGTCATCTTTTTTATCAAAAAATAAGCTTGTTCCTTTATGAACTATAAACTCTATGTTTGCCCAGCTCATCTCTGCTTCTTCTTCAACAGATGAAAAAATTAACAATCCACTACTTGAAAACTCTGGACAACCAAAAGATAACTCTCTCTCACAAAGTGGCC
>JAONMX010000077.1 GCA_028378565.1 Bacteriovoracaceae bacterium | reverse complement strand
CTTAAAGTTTTCTGTATACTCTTTCTTTACTAATCCGTGTTGACGACTATAGGCTTTCCAATCAATATTTTTCCATGAATCTCCAAAACGATAGGCACTATGCCCCTCAAAGTCATCAACACCTTCTCTCTTTACTTCCTCTTTTTTGCTATTAAGGGAGTTTGTAAAAGTATTTATCATGGCAACACTGTTGCTAATACTTGGTAGAACTATTATTTCAGCGTCTGTCTTGAAGTTTTTCCAACTTCTAAAAAGACCAAAGGGAAACGAAGTATTGATTCTCACCTTATCAAGATGATAGAGACCTGGTTTTAATTGAGAAAAATCAATGTAAATGCTATCAGTATCTCTTTGTCCAATTGTTGTAGATTTTAAACTTGATAGATTCAAAACTTTTCCTTCAATATCAAATCTAACTTTATTTGCATCATTTTTTATTTGAATATACGTTTTGAATTTCAGGTCTGAGGATTCGTACTTTTGAATAACTTTACTTACCGTAAGGCCTGAAAGGTTATAATTTGTGTAGTAGGCACTTACTAAGATAATAGAGACAAAAATAAAGGTTGTACTGAATGCTAATGAATGACCGTAACTTAAGCTTATTAGAAAGAGGATAAAAATTATTGATAAGTAATACAGACCATATGAGGTGGGAATGATAAAAATTCTTTCTCGTCTATCTAAGAATTCTCTTACTTTCTTTAAAAGCATTAAAAGTCCTCTAGTTCATTTAATACTCTCTTTACCTCCCTAATACCTGAAGATACACCATTGACACCTCCAGCACGATGACCAAGGATATATGGTGCAACTTTAAAAATTTCTTCATTTGTTACAAACGTCTTACCATTTAGTAGAGCATAGGATTTACTGGCCCTAACTAAGTCGATTGAAGAGCGTGGACTTAAGAGTTTTCCATACTCTAAAGTCTTTCTACATGTTTGAATTATTTTTAATACAAAGTCAGCAGCATTTTCAGAAAAATCTATTTTTCCAACCTCGTTCATCCAAAGTCCCAATTCATCTAGCGTTGCCACAGGTTTAAGTTCTTTCCACTTTTCTTGATTGTAAGACTCTAGAAGAATTCTTTTTTCAATATCTTCATCTGGCAAACCAATTTCAAGTCCCATGAAGAACCTATCGATCTGACTTTCAGGTAGTGGATATGTACCAATTTGTTGAAGTGGGTTTTGTGTAGCGATGATTGTGAAATAAGGATCCATTTTGAAATTTAATCCATCAATATCAACTTTTCTCTCTTCCATTACTTGTAATAGAGCACTCTGAGACTTTGGTGTTGCTCTATTTAACTCATCGGCTAAAATGAGCTGACCAAAAATAGGACCTTTTCGAAATTCGAATTGTTGTTTATTTCCGTCGTAGAAATTAATTCCAAGAATATCACCAGGTAGCATATCATTAGTAAACTGTATCCTACTGACAGAAAGTCCAAGTAGTTTTCCAAATATTCTAGCAAGTGTTGTTTTACCTACTCCTGGAATATCTTCAATTAAGAGATTTCCTCTCGCAAGAATACAGCACAATGCTAATTTAATATGCTCTTCTTTTCCTAAGAGTACTTGAGAGGCTTGTTCAATAATTTTATTTAGATTTTGCTTATTTAGTGAGTCCATAGATGTTATTATAATCGAATTAAATAATTAAAATAGATGAGGACAAAATGAACAATATTGAAAACTTATATCAAGTAGAATTAAGTGACCTTAAAGGTCAAGCTATCGACTTTAACTCTTATAAAGGAAAAGTTGTTCTCATTGTAAATACGGCCAGTAAATGTGGCTTCACTCCTCAGTATGAAGGCCTAGAGAAACTACATCAAGAATATAAGGACAAGGGTCTCGTTATATTAGGAACTCCTTGTAATCAGTTTGGAAAACAAGAGCCCGGTTCGACAAATGAGATTCAAGAGTTTTGTCAGGTTAATTACGGCGTTAGCTTTACCATTTCAGAAAAGCTAGACGTGAATGGTGGGAATGCTCATCCTCTTTATCAATGGCTAAAGAAAGAAAAGCCTGGTCTTTTGAATACTGAAGCCGTCAAATGGAATTTTACAAAATTTCTAATAGATAAAGATGGAAATGTAGTAAAAAGATACGCCCCAAAAGATACTCCAGAGAGTATCGAAGAGCATATCAAAAACTTATTATAATTTTGAGATGAATTGATCTAACTCAAGAATAGAATTAAGAGCTTTAACATTTTGAGACTTTTTTAAAGAAAGACTAGATAAATGTCCGCCTCCTCCAATCAATAACTGGCGGTCCTTACCCATAACCTTAATCACAGAATTAAAATAATTATTTAAATAGAAAGTATCTCGACCTTCAGGAATAACAGTACTTCCTATAATAATAATATTGATCTCAAGCGAGGCAACCGTATCAGCAAGAGAGCTTGACGGAAGATTGGGCCCTAAGTAATAGAACTGAAAACCGTAATGATTACAAAGAAGAGCACATTGTAGAATTCCAAACTCGTGGTAATCCCCTTCTGGTGCACAAATTAAAATTTTATAAGGCTTAATACTTTTACTTAATGGCTTCTTAAATAATGTATGACCAATATGAAACTTTAAAATTGCACTAAGAGCATGCTCTTGAGAGATGCTAAACTCTTTCTTATCAACAAGATGACCAACCTTATTTAATAAAGGTCCTATAATCTCAAGAGCAAATTGCTTACTACTTAGAACAATTTTTAATTTATTAATTTCATGACTTATGATATCGAGTTTGTAGTTTTCTAAGGCAAGAATCAAATTACGAAGAGAGTTTTCGATATTGACCACGTTCCCATTGATACCTTTTATGGAAGAATGTTTTGCTGCTGAATCAGATTTTTTACCAAGCTTTCTTAAAAGTTTTTTTAACTCAACAACCTGGAGATGAGCGATTTTTCCGATGGAATGCCCGAGAGTACACAATTCATTTAAAAACGTAAGTTTTTCAATGTCTTGATCGTTATACTCTCTACGCCCATTCTCACTTCGATTGGGCGTGACTGCATCATAGCGTTTTTCCCACGCTCGAATAGTATGAATCCCAACACCACTCATTCGTGAAGCCAGTTGAATACTGTATTTACCGCTCATAATTTCCTTACTCACACTCTTTTCCCTAGCTTACGTTTTTTAGAAATAGGATACAACATTTTATAAATTTTGTCTAAGTTATGTCTACGTGCTACCATAAACCTACAATAAAGCAGGGTGTATACTGACAACGAATTTAAAAGCGAGGATTTTATGAATATACTTATTACTGGTGGAACTGGATTTGTTGGAAGTCAATTAGTTAGCCTACTAAAAGAAAAACAAGGCCATAAACTTTTTGTCATTACGAGAAACCCTAACAAATACAAAAGCGCTGAAACAGATCATTTAAAATATATAAGTTTAGATCAAGAAGGTTTACTTTCAGATGAAATCGTTAAAGATATCCATATCATCATCAATCTCGCAGGTGAAAATATAGCTAACTCTAGATGGAGTGATGCTCAAAAAGAACGGTTAAAAGAATCACGTTCTACCAGAACGAATTTGCTTTTGGCTCAATTTAAAGACTCTGAGAAACTTAAGAAAATCATCTCGGCTTCTGCAATTGGAATTTATCCCGTTAATCTAGAGACCGAATTAGATGAAAGCTCAAATCTAGGAGAAGGCTTTCTTCCAGAACTGTGTAAAGAATGGGAAAAGTCAGTAACAGACTTTGATCATTCGTGCAAAAAGGCCATCTTAAGAATAGGTGTTGTCTTTGGAAAAGGTGGTGGAGCCTTAGACAAGTTGTGGCCTATCTTTAAATTTGGTCTTGGCGGTAAAATTGGCAACGGCAAGCAAATGATGAGCTGGATTCATATATCTGACCTCGTTGGTGCCATTGATTTTTTAGTTGATAATATTGAAATCAATGGTGAATTTAATGCAACCTCTCCAGAGCCTGTAAGTAATCAAAGATTTACAAAAGCACTAGGGAAGGCCTTTAATATGCCTGCCATATTCCCAGTCCCTCCGTTTATGCTTAAGTTAGCTATGGGTGAAATGAGTACTATCGTCTTAGATGGTCAGACAATCATTCCTAAGAAGCTATTAGCAGCAGGATATCAATTCAAGTTTGCGCAAGTAGAAAATGCATTGGAAGATGTTGTAAACTCGTAACTCTTAACATTATTTATGCTTGGAATGTGCCACAAATTATTGATATTAGTGGCACTCTATAAAAATGTTAAAATGGTTAAAATTCAATCCCTATAAAAGCTGAACGTCTGCGGTGGAAAATTTTCTTTATTAATTGAAGAAGCAAGGAATCCACCATGAATGTAACTTTAGTTGCTTTTATTTCTCTTTCGCTAATCAGTTGTGCTGGTCCTACTTCACCATTTGGACACTATAGTATTTCAGATACTCTTGAAAAAGAATTTGAAGAATCTCTTAAGATGGATAGCGATAATGAGCGCTCATTGGCCAGTGTTGAGGATGTAGAAAACATCAATAATCTAAAGGCCAATGCCATAATGAAGGTAACGCCTAATTGGATTAACTTTCATCGTCATAAAAACTTAACGGTAAGAATTCATGAAGAAAACAGTGTTATCTCTAGCTTTATGTTTCAAGTCTTTCTAAATGGTATGGATATAACAAAACAATTTTTAAAGATTGCCAGTAAGACCATTGATAGAGAAAAAAATACGATTACCTTTAAAACTCCAAACTTAAGTTTTCTCCCAGAAAGAGATAATCATATCCTTTTCACTTATCAAAGAGACTCCTTTACTGAGCCTGTTATTGAATCCCTAAGCATGCCCGATTGCCCATACTATTCATATCAACCCATAAAATCTCTTAGCCCCTTTACGACCGACGAAAGCGTCATACATAATTTAAAGGATGCCGCTTATAATGAACAAGTAAACCCAAGTCTTCTGGCAGCACTTATTGCACAAGAGTCTGGTTTCAATCAGTCAGCAGTAAGTCATGCAAAAGCAATTGGACTAACTCAAGTGACAAGCAACGCTGAACCACACATTATAGAAAATAATAATCATTGGCCTCAATATCCAAAACTCAATGACTACAATGTACCGACAATTAAAACATTAATACTTCTTGGAAAAGTTAACTCAAATAATGAATGGAGACTTAACCCCTATTTATCTATGAGAGGTGGAGCACAAAATTTAAAATATTTAGAACACTACTGGATGTCTGAAAAAGGAAAAGAATATATACAAAAACATTTAAATGGAGACTGGGATACAGCGAGTGATTTAATTCTTGCTAGTTATAACTCAGGTGCTTATCGAGTAAAGAGAGAGCTTATTAAGTTTGGTCCCGATTGGCTAAGCTCTCCTCATTTAAATGAAGCAAAAAAATATGTATCCCAAGTCAGAAGTTATT
>JAONMX010000076.1 GCA_028378565.1 Bacteriovoracaceae bacterium | reverse complement strand
TGTAAAACCAAAAGATAAAAAAAAGGGCAAAGCAAAAATCAAGAAAAGCCTTTCAGACGCTGAGAGCTACGATGAAAACGATTACTATAAATTTCCCTTGATAAATTTCATCACGCATTTAATGGAAAAAGATTTTATTGAGAAAGCTTTGCAACTGATTAATATTTTTTTTGGTCGATTAACATTATTAGAGAAGCAGCTACTGGCATCAAATATATTAGAGGCCACGAAACAATATTCCATTCCAAGCAATTTACTGCCCGAAACATACTATGATTTCATAACCTCTAATGAATCAGACGGAATGTTTTAATTACTTTCCCTCTTCTTCGGCCTTTTCTTACTCAAATTTTTGCGTCCAAGGCTTATTTTCTCGCCCCTATGTTTTTCAGAGATATTAAAAACAACCAGCTTACCGCCCCTAGCTTTACGAACATGAAGAAGTTCTTTCGTTCCATAGATAGGACACTTTTTGCCTTCGGCCAATTTCTTTAAATCCGCCAATGTTATCCCATGTTTTTTTGCCACTTCTTTCATTTGTTCATCAAGTGATAAATTCGATTTATCCTGTGCATTTTTTGCCTTAAATAGTGTCATAGTGCCTCCTTTTGACGTCCACACCGTGCCACAGCTCTTTAAAGGGTCAAGTGAGAATTTTAATATATATGAGACTTGGTATATATAACCTCTAGCGTAACAGGCCCGCAATCTCCGGCATCTATGCGCCAATATTTCACATCTCTGGTAACAAGAGCACACAAATAATCGTCAAGCTCATTAACAATATTATTTAATTCTAGGTTGCTAGAGATTTACCCCAATATTATCAGACCAACTGGATAAATTTTCTTGAGTCTATCTATGTAAAAAGAGAATTACTATATGTCGATAAAATTAAAATATGTACTTGAAAAATTCCCATTACAATACATATTCAAAACGTGTCTATCGGGCCAAAACTTGGCTATACGAGCTTGAAATATAAGTCTACGACAAAACCAATATAATAACTTTGGAGTGGCTCAAGACGCTCAAACTGCGCCCAAACATTTTGATGATAATTATATGGCCATAAGCCTAAAGTATGAAGACAGGCTATTTATTGAGGTAGAGTCTAGGAGATACATGAAGAGTCGTGAGGAAATTCTTAAAATTGGAGTTGGAGTTAGCTTAGAGTTTTAGTATTCAGTCTAAAATGCCTACCTACATTTTATTTCCTTGATCGGTTTAGGTCTAGGAAATGAAAATATTTTAGGCTTTTCATAGGGTTCTAATGATTTAACTATTTTAACAATTGTTCCATTACATTTATATTCGCAAGATTTATAAATTGAAAACCTCAATTTCATTTTCGTGTCTATATGGTATTTATAATCGTCAAGTTTTACTTTTTCTATTTTTACTTTTACTTCTGATTCACTATCTTTATCGAGTACAAAAAATATTTTTTTATCCTCTCGGATAAGATATCCCTCTCCTTCATACTCGCCACATTTACCTGACAGCTTCGCCTGAACTGTATTTAAGCAGAGTGAAATCAGGAAGAATATGTAAAAAAAGTTTTTCATCAAAGTGTACCTACTTCACATTTCATTAGATTTATTAATTTTTTTTTGTCTTTTTGAGCTGGGTTACTATTAAAGAACTTATTAATTTTTCGTGCGTACTGAAGCATTGAGTAATAAGTGTAGACAGGAATCAACATTTCTGCCGCTTTTTCCTCTAAATCGTCGAATTTCTTCGTGTAAGTTGATCTGTTTTGAAACTGTTGATAATAGCTCAGAGAATCCCATTTACTCTTTAATGATTTGTAGTCAGAGCGATACTTTTCAATAATATTAGCCATATCGTTTTCTCGCCATTTTCTTTTTGCAGTTGTTATGGCCTGTTTGACTTCATTGGGTATTGGTAAAGAGTTTAAATTTGTTTCAACATGTGTCATTAATTGTGTCACAAGCTTTGCTAGCGAATAAACTTTATCAATATCTTTATTTAGATTACTTGCCTTGCATACTAAAGAAGCTTCACCGTTTAGAGCAATCTCTAGGGGCGCTTGAGTATGTGATGTACCTGACAAAAAACTCATAAAAGGCATTCCAGTATTATTTAGGTCATAAGCTCCTGAACCCAGTACTTTATCGATAAAGCTCTCGGACGATAAACTTCCTCTCCCACCATTCATTGGGTCATTGTAAGTTGCAGCATAATGTGCCTCTAATAAACTAGTTGCACTATCTCCATTTAAATCAAATTTTTTATCAGTTAACTCATTCATAAATCCTTGCCCATACAAATTTATTTTTGAAGTTGAAGTAGTGACGCTTCTAAAATCAGCAGAACCGGATGAACAAACATTTGGCAAATTCATTGATATAGTATGTAGTCCTCCCGCGAAACAATGGATTCCAACTAAGTTAACTTTATTGTTAGGAACATACTTTTTGATTAAACTTTCTAAGTCTTTATGAGTGAGTTCTGGAGAAGATGAGAATGGATTCCAAGAAGTATTGTATAAAACAACCGTTGACGACTCTGGACTACTTTCACTATCCGGAGCTCCTCCATGATCATTTATAAAAATGGTTAAACTTTCACCTGGTTTCAAATTTTTACTAGCAGCCTTAATACTTTCTTCAACATCACTCGCACTCGTTGAAGAAAAGCTTTTGCCACTTTCAGCAAAATCCCAGTCCCCATTTCTTGCAGACAAATAAGAGGTCATTCCAACCTTCTCGGCTTGCTCATAGGCTAATTTTGAGACAGTTTTGTGCCTTTCTGCATCAGCCCCTCCTGCAATAACTAACATACTAGATTGCGCTGCCACATTAGCTGCTGAACAAAAGAAAAATATTGAAAAAAATATATAAAGCATCATTTACATTATCGGCAAAATAAATAAATAAATAAATAAATCAGTAGGATATTGCCTTCAGCGAAGTAAGCATTTTTTTCCTATAAAAACTGACTTTTTTACTTTTCATACCCCCAAAATCCTCCCCCCAGGCCTTGTAGAATGGTTAGTGAAGATAAATCTCTATCTTTTTCAATCAATGATTTTTATAATTTAACTAGAATGAGAGACACGACAGATTCAAAATCAAGTATCTTCGGGTGTGCGAGTTCAAGTCTCGCCCGGGCCACCAATATAAAAAAGACCATTAATATGAACGTAAGTGAGTATTAGTGGTCTTTTTTATTTTGATTGTCTGGGTAGTGACCTTTCATTCGATTCGAGTTTGAGGAGCGTGATGCGACGAATGTCGTTGAAGGCAGGAGCCGGAAGCGACCAAGTCTCTTATATTATTCACATAGTGAGATGTCATAAATTACTTATCTAAAAAGAGTTTTTTAATTCTTTTTACAACTTCTACTACTTCAAAATTTTCCATATTTTCATAGGCAGCATAATAATACTGGTCCTCTAAATTATTAAGATCTTTATCACTGAGGCAGCTAAGTACTCCCCTCAAAGTATTCACAGGTGACATGGAGTTATAAAACTTATTTTTACATTCTTCGGGTGCCTTAACGGCATTAAAAATTGAATATCTCTCTAGAATATCATTATCGCTCCACTCACTTAACGGATGCTTAGATAACTGTAGATTAGTTTCACTTCCATGATCCCCTTGCAGAATAATTATTGCACTAGGGTCCCTTTTTTCGATGGTCTCAACGAGTGAGAGAATGTCATTATTCATACAAGAGACTTCATTCAAATAAGCCTCAATGTCATTATTTGGTGGCTTCATATCAGCATCTTTTCTTACCCCACAGCCTTTAGAGTAAACATAAGGTTGATGAACAGCAAATGTATGAGCAAACATAAAGAAAGGTTTTTTGGTATTATCAACATTATCATTAATCCATTTATTTAGATATTTAATGCCATTATTTGGAATAACATCATCTCCAAGAGTATTCTTACTGACCACTTTATTTATTAATCCTAAAAGTGGTGTCATTCCAATAAATGTATTTCGAAACTCATGATTGTAAAAAGACCCAAGAGAACCTGAAAGACCTTCCTTTGTATAAATTTCTGGTAAACAAATGTCATAATTAAATCTACACTTAGAAAGCTTCCAAAACCTATTTGAAAAATGAATATACTGATAACCAAGGTTTTTAAATGTTAAAACACTTTGATTCTGACCTTGTAATAACTTTCCAAACTTCTCTCTTGTTTTGTCCTTTCTTACACCTTCTTTCACATGATAGCCGATAGTCGAGATGGCACAAAAAACTATTGATTCCGTTTTCGAAGAAATTGATTCAGAAAAAGATATTAAAATATTACTCAATAAAATTTTTAAAGAAAATAAAGACTTTAAATATCAATCTTCGATGATGACAGCAGCAATATCAATTGCAATGGTCGGCCAATTCTCTTGGTCAAACAATAATATAAAAAGAGATCTTATGTTTTGTTCTTTTTTACATGATATGTTTCTTTCGAATAAAGATAAAATACTCATTCAATCAGAGCAACAATTAAATAATAGTTTTTTAACGGATAAAGAAAGTGTACTCGTTAGGGAGCACGCTAAGATGTCATTTGATTTTCTTGAGCGCTCTGACAACATTCCTCAATCAACTCTAAAACTTGTAAAGCATCATCATGGAGCAGTTTCAGGTATAGGATTTGTGCAAAAGGATCTTAGCTCTGCCATCTCAGAGGTAGAAAAGCTTTTTATTATTAGTGAATCATTTTCTCATCAGCTCTTAAGTAGTCCTAAAGGAAAGGTTAATATCAACAGAATGGCAGAAAAAACTGAATCTCTATATTCTGATAAAGTATTTCAACCTTACATTGAGGCATTCTTAAAATGCTTTAAGAGCTAATTAAAAATTGAAGCATAGCTCTCTTAGTGAATGAGATTTTCAGGAAAACGTATTGAATCAGATGAAAATGATACCGAAATCTAAAGATAGAAATACCTTTTCTATAAATGATTATCTTATTTTTATGAAAAGAGTTATAGGGTAAAAATATTTCCTTATTCTACTGAATATCTAAATACCTATAAAGAGATATGACTGATTTTTAAGCAATTGTTATTTTAACTAGTGTCTAAAGAATAAACAGCGATGTAGATTTTTCAATAAAGGCTGAAAATACTCATTAAAGCTGGCAAAATATGAACATTATACGAATTTAAAGATATTGTCCCAAAACTGTAGTGCGCTGATATTGTCCCAAAACTGTAGTGCGCTGATATTGTCCCAAAACTGTAGTGCGCTTCTCTAAGAAATTCCTTCAAAACTTAGCCAATATCGGAGAATTACATGAAAAAACTAATTTTAGGGCTAACATTATTGGCATCAATGGCATCTTTCGCATCAGACTCATTTCGATCAAAAGTTGAAAGGTACAATATGATGGTTCAAACTGGATCAATAACAACTCAAGACTTTACTGATTTAGTAGCTGCTTTGAACCCTAGAGAACCCATAGAAGTAAAAAAAGAGACTCGTGAAGAAAGAATTCAAAAATGGGAAGGATTACTCGAATCTAACAAAATTACTGGCCAAGAGT
>JAONMX010000075.1 GCA_028378565.1 Bacteriovoracaceae bacterium | reverse complement strand
TCGTTTTCATTAACAACAACTCCCTTTATTACTAAAGTCGTCTTCTTCTGGATTTTCATCAAATGGTAATACTTTTCCGCAATCTTGAAATATTCCATAGTGTGTTGATTGATCACCAATGAATTCGAAATGTTTTTCAAACCGGCTTTCTTTTAGTATTTTAAAAGAATTGCCACATACCTTGAATACATTTCCTTTCGGGAAAATGTGATTTTCATCTAAGCGAAAGTAGTTTTCATTATTATTTAGTGTTCCTTTGTAGATTACTGCCTGTCCATAGTCTTCACAGTCAGGCTCTAGTGATTCTATCTTAAAAAGTCGATAAGTCGCACTATAGAACTTGATCATTCCAACTTTACTTTCAACGTCTTTATTCATGATGGTAATAGGAGCAGACTCAACAAGTCTCGGGTCTCTAAAACCTACTTCTTTAGAAAGATTAATAAAATCATTCCAATAGAGAGCTCCACTAAGGCACTCACCATATAAAACAGGATCACTTACTAAATGATTCGGAACTTTTCTATCACTATAAACATCAGAGAAGAACATTTCTCCTTCTGGTTTTAAAAGACGGAAGACTTCTTTTAGAACAGCATGCTTATCAGTTGCTAAGTTAATCACACAATTTGATATAACCACATCAACACTATTTTCAGGTAGATCTAATAAGTTTAACTTCTCAATATCTCCTTTTAAAAATGTCACATTACTTTTGTCATGACCAAAGGCCTTAGCATGATAGTCTAGGTGATTATTGGCAACTTCCAATTGCTCGTCTGTCATATCAACGCCAATGACTTTTCCGTTATTTCCAACTAATGCACTTACGATATAACAATCTCTACCACTACCACTACCAAGATCTAGAACAGTTAAACCTTTCAGCTCATGAGGAATAGTGAGTCCACAGCCATAATATTTCGCCATGACTTCATCGTGGACTTTTCCCATAATCGATTTGATATGATCAGGGTAGGAGAGAGCAGTACAGCAAGCGTTGGTTTTTAAATCCTCACTTTTTTGTAATGTCTTTCCATAATAATCTTTTACTTCTTCTTTTTTAGATTCACTCATATTGGTAATTCCTTTCAGGTTACTTATTTGTATTAGTAGGTGATTTTAGATGACTTCATATTACAAAGAATTTACCTTTTTATGAAGAAGAATGATGCCCTGTCTAACTTGTTGAAATAACTAATGAATATCTGAAAGAACACCATTTTCATAATGGTGGCATTTACCATTATCTCGAAGTTCAATAATCCCTCTTACGATTTCACCTTCTTTCGGGTCTACTTGGGAAGTCCTTACTCCGGTATTCAAAGCACTAAGGGCGTTTGAGGCCGTTAATAAACTAGCGTTGTAATTTGTTCTTGTACTTGAAATATCTGCACTGGTAATAGATCTATTAACATCAAAGATTGATAAGTAGGGTTGCATGACACTGCTAACTAAAAAGTCGGATTGATGTGAGAGTCCAATAAAGTGTCCGAGTTCGTGAAGTAAAACAGATGGAAGATCGTAATTACTATTGCTCGATGAATCCATACTAAAAGTATAATCTCTATAGTTGAGAATAATATCTGCATGAGTTAGTTCTATATACTCTGTGGCTGAGCCAACATTTCTTCTTATGCCATAGAATTGTGTTACGGCCAAGGCCTGGTTTGAAACATTTGAAAACCAATTTGTACTTTTATAAATACCCATTTCTGAGTCATAGTAACTAGAAATATTAGTATAGTTTTTATTGGTTGTAGTATCACCGTCTGCTTGAAAAAAAGTATAGAGGTTTGTGGAGGAATTCCACTGCTTCATCATTTGAATAAATAGGTTATGCCCACTTCCATCATTATCTGCTACGTCAAAGAGAGGATTGAAGTCACTACTTATTTTAATATCTATACCAGATAATAATACGCCAGTACTCCACTTTGCTTCACGAGAACTTGAAGTAACGTCCGTTGTTCCGGGACGACTAATCTTTTCAATAGATTTTTTAGCAAAACAGCCATTTAACAACACTATAATGGCGACTAATAAGAAGTTGGTTTTCAGCTCTTACTCCTAATTCTAAGAGAAATGGGAAAATATTTCCTACCAACTGATCGGATGTGAATTTATAAAATTGAGTAAAAAAGTTAAAAAAGCCTACACGAAGATAGGCCCCTTTTTTCGTTGGGTATTACAGTGACTTTTGATGATCTTTTAAGAATGTCTCAAGCCCAATATCCGTTAATGGGTGCTTGAAGAGTTTCTGAATAACATTAAGAGGCATTGTTGCTACGTCAGCACCAACGATCGCTGCATCTCTAACATGAGTAGAGTGCCTTACACTTGCCGCTAGGATTTGCGTTTGAAAGCCATAGTTATCATAAATGGTTCTAATTTCTTCTATAAGGGCCATTCCATCATGTCCTATATCATCGATACGACCAATGAAAGGGCTGATGTATGTAGCACCATTCTTAGCTGCTAATAGAGCTTGATTTGGGCTAAAGCAAAGAGTGACATTTGTTTTGATACCTTTGTCAGAAAGCATTTTACAAACAGTGATGCCTGCTTCTGTTAAAGGAAGTTTGATCACAACGTTATCATGAATTTTTGCAAGCTCACTTGCTTCTTTCAACATTCCATCAACGTCAGTTGCAATAACTTCAGCACTGATTGGTCCATCAATAATTTCAGAAATTTCTTTGATGACGTCGGCTTGCTTTCGTCCAGACTTTGCAATTAAAGATGGGTTAGTTGTTACACCATTAATGAGTCCCCATTTCGCAGCAGTTTTAATTTCTTCAACATCGCCAGTATCAATAAAAAATTCCATGTATTCCCCTTTATTTGGTTCAATAATGCTTAAAAAATACAGTGAGATATTGAAGGTGACAAGTTTTCCTGATCGCAAATATTGTCATTTAATGGGATAATAAACATATGAAATTAATAAGTTCATCTATCGCCATATCTGTCTTTGCTTATCTCATTCTTGGAAATACTGTAGCTAATAGCGTCAACAAGAATCAAGATAAGGTTGCCGTTAATACAGATATTGAAAATGCTCTTCAGGATAGTTTCTTTGATCCAAGTTTTGATTATTCAAAGTTTCAAGGAAGAGTTACAGATAGAGATAAATCCGGAGATATTATAAAAATCTCAAGTAAGAATCAAAATATTCGATTCTTTCGTTCAGGTGATACGTTACGATTTAGAGTTGAAGGCAAGAAGACAAAACTATGTCGTGGTTATGTAAGAAGCGTTGAGAAAGATTACTTTGTTGCTTATATTCAAGATCTTTATACTTGTTGGAAAGAAGGTGAATATTTCAGAAGAGGTACCTTACTCAATTTCGACTCTGATGTTCTTGCCTCAAGAGTAAGAGATGCAAATATTTATAGGTTAGTTCTTTTAAAAAGAAGAAAGTCTTTTTTAGGTCAGTTAAATGGTGTGAATCATTTTGTTTGGTCTTATGATCAAGAAAGAGTACAGGTCGCTGCTGAGTATGATCAAAAGATTCTTGAAATTCAAAAAAAGAAGCAAGCGGCACTTGAGAAGTTATTAGTGAAGAAGAAAGATTCTATTAATATTCAAAAAGAACTTGTCTACCGTTTGGATCAGCTTGATCGAGATTTAGAGTTTTATAGAATCTATAAATTTGAAGAAAATCTTGATCGATGGGCCATGGATCATAATCTTGGCAAACCGGTAGGTAAGCGTCCAACACAATTAAAGTTCAGAGATTAAAATCTAGTTTTATTCTTTAAGAAAAACTTTGTCTTACTTCAAGACAAAGTTTGAAAGGATGGCCGAGATATTAAATCTAGTACCCGTAATATCTTTCTTCTTTCCAAAAACATGAAATGAAATAAGTTTGAGCGGAGAAGGGACTTCCATATTCTTAATGAGGTATAAGAAAATACTCTTGTATAAAGAATCAGGGGCATTATTAAGTTTTGAAACAATAATGATGAGATTCTTAAAAGTTAAGTATGCCTGATCAAGTTCTTCTCTCTCAAGGATACCATTTTTATTCTTATCATTTTTTAAGAATGTGGATTCAATATTAGTAAGTGTTGTAATGAGTCTACCTAAATCTTCTTTTGTTAACGGTATACTTTCATCTGGATTAATTCTGGCGTAAAGCTCAATATTGATTAAGTATTGTTGAGCTTCTTCACGTCCATTCATATTTACGTAATCATTTAATTTATCATAGTAATTTTGAAGATTAAGTTCTTTGAAGAATATATGTAAGAAGTATTCTCTATAACAACTGATTTCGAAGCTTTCTAATTCTTCATCAACAATTGGACATCTTTGCTTCAACTTATCATGAATCTTGGTTGTGAGCTCAATAGAGGATAGGACATTGACAGCGTACTCTGTAACTTCTTCTGTACTGGCCGTTTTATTTCCATCTGCATGGAATTGGAAGAGGTCAGATGAATTGACGAGTTCTGAGATGAATCTCTCAATATCATTAGGCCAAACACCTAATTCTTTGACGAGACCTTCTACATCGTTAACACAGTTTTTAACGTCTTCCATATCTAGCTCTCTACGATTAGAGCCGTTTGGAAAGTGACCATAGACATTCACAATCTTTTTAATGGCCCACCTAAGCATCGAAGTTGTGTTAAACCCGTTTTGATAGCGTTTATAGTCGTTAAAGAAGTGGGCAAGTCCATCATTGTCGTGGAAGTAGCGATAGTTAAGACTTATATATTCAAATTGTTCCCAAAACTTCTTAACAAGAGTTTTTGAAAAAACATGATAAGGCTCTAATACAGGAATATCAATTGAATCAATGGCATTTGGCGATTCTAATTCAGTCTTATAGTAACCAAATGTAACATCATTAAAGTACAGCATTCCTGTAAACTCTAAGCCCCACTGAGCGAGTTTATACAGGTCACGGTATCTATAGCTGGTTGCAGATCCCCCAATAAGATTAGTTTTAATATTCTTAATTGAGTCTTCCATATTATAAACATTATAGTCATCTTTTATAAATTCATTAACGACCTTTACAAGATCCTCGTGTTCTAAAATATGTTCTGTTCCATCCCAAGGATAGAAGTTCGCGATGGCTTCATTAACGACGTCGTAGTAGAAGAAATGCTCCTCTTCTTTATTGATAAACTCTTTTCCTTTAACAAAGAAAACATCCATACCGAGTATCACTAAGTTACTTGCTTTTCCGAGCAGCTCTTCTATTTCAGGAGAACTTATATTTTTAGACTCACCACCAATGAGTAGTTTTTTGACAAAGAGAAAAGAGCCGATAAGCTCAGGGTCTAGTTGATCATCGTTTAGGTCTAATGAAAGTTTTATTGTATTAATAAAAGAGATAATATCTAACTGTTGCTCGAAGGCACTCTGTCTTTTGGTAATACTTAGAATTTCAGTGGATAGTTTTTCAATATGGTAAAAGATTTGTTGTCTTCTTTGCCAATAATTCTCTTTATTCAAACCTTTCAATTCTTGAAAGAGAGTTCTACCTGAACGATTAGCAACTCGGAAGAGGTTGAAAATATCCTTCAATTTTTTTACTGACATATTGTCTTGAGGATCTTTAAGGAGGAGAGAGTTAA
>JAONMX010000074.1 GCA_028378565.1 Bacteriovoracaceae bacterium | reverse complement strand
ATTTCTAGCTCAAAAGGTTTTCCAGAGACATCTCCCTTAATTTCAAGTAAATCGAGATATTTTTTTCTTTTTTGAGCATAGATTTCATGAAGCTCTCTTTGCTTTAATAGCAATTCAGATATATGTTTTGCTTTATTATCGTAATAATCAACAGAATGCTGACATTCGGTGTAATTTAACCCCTCTGGCCAATACTCCTCATAGCCTTGAACACCTTTTCTTTCGTTTAACATCATTTTACAGAGAATAAAGTTTTCAATACTACCAGCATTATTAAGCTCTTTTTGGAGTCCATCTAGCCTATCTGAAACTCTCTTATACTCTAAGAAAGCTGAATTCATATCATTTTTCTTATCTGAAAGTTCTCTTTCAAATCTAGTTCTTAAATTTTGAGCGTAAGGTGAATTATTTTGATAAATAGTACGAAGTATAGATTCATCAAGATCGGGAGCATATATTCGATCTAAGTTAAAGTCAGCATGTGTTTCTCTTTTAAGGCAAGTATCATATTCTAGATTAGCTTTTCTTCTTATGTAACTTTCGCGATTTTCATTTGGTAGTATATATACAGATGAGTCTTTATATTCATTTTGATAAAAAATATAATTAAGTAGATTTTCAGCTTCTTTATTCGGTAAAACTTCTATTAATTGAGAGGTTAAAGTTTTACTAGGCTTAATACCTTGATCCTTAATCTTTAAAAATATTGCATTGTATTTTTTCTCACTAAATAGGGTTTCAATTTCTTTAGTTAGATCTCTTTCCATTCACAGGAAACTCTATGTGAGCATTGCCCACAATTCTTCGACCTGAGACAATGTCACCGACTCCACTAATCTCCATACAATGGAGCATCCTCTCATGCTGTCGATCTCTAGGTAGCCTATCTCTTCTACTTAATCGAACTCTTCTACTTTGCGATTGATCTAAACTTTCAGTATTTTCACAATGCTCTATAGTAAGAGGTATCTCTTGATTGACATCTGTAACATCAATATTTTGAAGGTAGTGACAAGTCGTAAATAGTTCTAGGTAAAAGACATTTCCCTCAATTGCATCGAGGCAATGAAGAGCATGATCTCCATAGCGATCAGAGAAGTCGGCTCGATATAATCGTTTGGCTTCCTCCAAGGGAATTGAGCGATATGAGCCATCTTCTAAGGTCTCAGAATACTCAATTTTAAAAGTCTCAGGGTTGAGATTAAAATCAGCACCTTGAGCCATCAAAGACGGTAACAATAAGAGCAATAGAATATATTTTATAGGTTCTAATATATGCATTTTATAATTTATCGGATTATTAAACTAAGATATTAAATAAACTTGAATCAATCAAAGTGATATTTCGTCTTAAAAATTCAATAAAATTATATACTTAAGACTTAAGGACATTAGTTCAACAAGTGATCTCAATGCCCCACCATAATATAAAAGCCACCCTTGCGGTGGCTTTTTTATTATATTGTGTATCTTGAATAGAATCAGCGACCGTAGGTCGTTGTTCACTGGAGCTAGAGAATATGCCACTGGCATATTCGGTTAGCGACAGCAGCATGCGATTGTCTGCCAAATCCACTTTAAACTAAACATAACTTTCAGTGTTGATAAACTCTTCTGGTGTTCCTAGCTTTTTAACAGCTCCGACACAGTTATCAACAAAGTCAGGTGAACCTGCAATATAAACACTGAACTCAGAAAGATCGTTATAAAGTGATGGAAGTATTTCAGGAATTCTTCCCTGTAGACCATCTTCATTCTGATCTTTTGTTAAAGTATATTTAAAAGAGAAGTTTCTAAACTTTGCATCTAGGAATTTATAATGTCCTAGATCTATAAGATCTTCGTTTGTTCTTGCTGAAAATAGAATTGTTGCAGGTTGCTTAAATCCACCTCTTAACATGGCGGCAGTGGCAAGAGACTGTATGGGAGCAAGTCCAGAGCCGGCGGCTAAACACAGAACTGGTCTTTCAATTGATGGGTCTCCAATGAAAGTTCCGTAGGGGCCATTCACCTTAAGCATATCCCCGATTTTAACTTTTTCGTGAATCCATGTGCTGGTTTTTCCACCGTCTTTCTTTGTTATGTAGAGAATTATTTCTCCATCAAGATTAGGAGTGTTCACAATTGAATAAGGTCTATTTGGAATTCCTGCAGACTCATCACCTAGAGTAATATGCTGTCCCGGCCAAAACTTCATGACAGAGCCAAGTGTTCTCATTCTAAGTTTTACAATTGAAGGAGTTACATTGATTTTTTCTGTGAGCATATATCTTAAGTTTTCTACAGGTGGAAAAAGTTTTGGAAGTGCATTTTCAGTTGCATACTCAATTTCAACAACATCACTTTGAACCTTGGCCATACAAGTGAGGGCCATTCCCTCTGCTCTCTCTGATTGAGGAAGTGCCATATCAAGCACGAAGCCTTGATCAATCTCACCTGAGCAAATTTTGGCCTTACATTCTCCGCAAGCACCAGCTCGACAATTATTTGGAAGTGCGTAACCTGAAACTTCAAGGGCAGACAAAATTGTTTGCCCTTCTTCGATTTCAATTTCTTTACCTGATGGTTTTAAGATTATCTTTTTCATATACTAAAAAACGGGAATGATATCTTCCATATCAATATCAGTGACTTCTTCCCCAGAGATACCAACTTCTGGAATAGCAGGGAATGGAATATCATACTTACCAAGCACACCTTTCAGATTAAGCATGGCGTTTTTCCAATTTTCTTTCTTAGCATCGTAAGTTGGAATATGAAATCCAGCTTTTCTTGCAACTTCTTCACCTTCACGTTGATTCGCAATAAAATCTTCTGGAATATCCCAAAACTCCATTGGTGGTTCAAAGAGAACAGCTGACAAAAATAAATATCCTGCTTTAATTTGCTTAGTAATAGTCTTCTTATCTTCTACTTTAAGATTTGGATAATCACGTTCCATTAAGCTCATGCAAATTGCCATGTGGCGACCTTCATCTCTTCCAATATTGGCAAAGCCTTCTTTGAAAACAGGCTCAGTACAACCATTGGCCATTTGATGAAAGATGGTAGCGGCTGCGATTTCTCCCATAAGAAAGGAAGAAAATAAAACGGCAAGGCTGTATTTAGGAACGGCCTTCTTATAACCTTCCCAATATCGACCACCATTAAAATAGAGCCACTTCGTATTTTTTTGAAGCTTCTTACCTAGTTCGGTTTTTGGTTCGTATGTAAGAGGATCTGGATGTCCTAGAAATTTTGTAATAGCAAGACCACAGAAATGCTCATGATTTTGTTCATCACGTGTCACTGAAAAGAAACATCTTCTAACAGCATCTTCTTCGTGGGCTTCATAAGTTTTAATCATGGCAGCTGCAAAGACAGGAGGAGCTGAGGCATCAAACACAGAAAGTATTGTCCACCAATAAGCAATCGATTCTCTTTCTTCCCATGAGTATGAATCAACATCAAGAGTATCCCAAGGAAGACTTTCAGGATCCCAAAACTCTCTTTGAGAAGCACTGTAAATTTCTTCCATCTTCTTAGTTTTACTCACCCAACTGAGTGGGTAAACATTTGGCTGAGGTGTCTCAGGTGGGAATTCCATTTGTCCGGCTAATTTTTCTTTGCTTGCCATAGTCATACTCCTAAATAATTTTGAAAATTATCGTACGAATCTTTTTAGATGTACATGATCAATATCAACCTTTAAGGCCTTACTGCACCATGCACAAAAGCCAACGCACCACAATCATCCTACTTATTCAGGTAAGCTTCCAATTTCTTTTGTACACCTATATTGGTTAACCCCAACTTTTTTGCAAGTTCAAGTGATCTCTCATTTGAAAAGCCATGATCTTTTTTAAAGTGGGACCCAAGCCATAAAGCAACTCTATTACCGGAACTACAATGGATCAAAACCTTTCCTTCTTGACGGTGTTTCATCACTTTAGAAGTTACTTGCTCTACATATTCGTCAGTCATTTTATCATTTTTATTAAATGGTACATTGTAATAATTCATACCAAGTTTCTTGACGATTTTTCTTTCTCTCGACTCTTTGTAATCTCCTTCGACTTTTCCTCGAAGGTTAATGATTGTTTTAAAGCCTTCCTTTTGTAATTCTTTAAAATCACTCTTGCTGGGTTGAGCAGAAAAATAGATATCTCCCCATGAGTTTGCCGTTAAATTCTTAGTAATTTCTACATTCGTTTTTTCTGGAGTACTTCTTCCATGATGGGAACAAGAAACCAGTATTAACGTCATTAGTATAAGTAGTAATTTCATATATCTCCTTACAAACGAAGCAAATGATTTATTCATTTACGATCTCTTCAATCATGTTGGGTAAGTAGTCCTTTATGGATTGAGTTTTTATTCCAAGGCTATCCAATTTTGAACAATCAACATACCAATCATCTGGAATTCCATAGGGGGATTGATTATGTGAATCGCCGTTATCGGCCTTAATTATTTTTTCCCCTGTTTTCTTTTCAATTAGCTCTACAAAATCCTTTAGTGAAATTGGATCAGAGCTGGCCACATTAATAGGTCCTTCGTAATCATTGAGGGCCAATTCATAGAGAGCTTTTGCGGCATCATCAGCACTAATAAAACTCATCCTTGCTTCAATATTTGGAAAGAAAATTTCTTCTTTATTCTTAATTCTATTTACATGAAATTGTAATCGCTCAGTAGCATCTTTTGCATCAAGCACTATAGGAAATCTTACTGCAGTTACAGGAAATTTCCCATGTTTAAAAAAGGAAACTTCCGCTTGTCGTTTTGCTTCTCCATAATTGCTTGTCATGGTTTCTTTTTTAGAGAACTTAAAGGTATAAGGATCAAAAAGTTCTTCTTTGATATTGGCACCTAATTCATTGTAAGCAGAGATACTCGATGTAAAAATATACTTACTCACTCTTCCATTGAAAATTTCACATGCTATTTGAGCTTGATCGTAATCAAAGCAAGATTGATCAAAGACAATGTCAAAGTTCTCATCAATAGCTTGATTTAATTGTTCTTAGTTATGGCGATCACACTTTATTCTCTTAACTCTTTCTCCAAAACCATCATCGAGATTTTCACGATTTAAAATCGTTACATCATGCCTATGATCGAGCAAAACTTGAACAAGCTTTATTCCAAAGAAGTGATTTCCACCCATTACTAATACTTTCTTCATTAACGCCCTGCTTGGTAATTCTAATATTCACTTACAAGTATGACATATTGAACTTTTATTTTCTATGATACGGACATGAAAAAATCATCTTTATAACACTCTTCGTTTTTGCACAAAACCTTTTTGCCGCTGATCAGGCCATTGATCGCAAGATCATTGCCAAGTTAATTAGGCAGCTTTCCGGCGGAAGAGTGAATCAGGAAATGGCCGATGTTCTTGCTAAGAAGCCTATGAGTATAGTCTATCTTAAAGAAGCTAATGATTTGGCCAATAAATATTCTGTGAACTTTTGTGATGTTAAAAATCAATCAAGAAGAACGAGAGACGAAGTCGATGCAGTAAGACACTTTATCGGGGCCTCTATTCTAAGTGCCTATTATGGTCCAACTTTTACTCGAGATCTTCTAACCGCTCATGAAAGAAGAAGCGATACTTATACTGATGAAAATAAAATGGATCTTAAAAATAATGAAGTAGGTATTCA
>JAONMX010000073.1 GCA_028378565.1 Bacteriovoracaceae bacterium | reverse complement strand
AGTTTGATTATTACAAGTATAAATAAGCTTCTATTTATCGTATTACTATTTATTTCGAGTAAGATAAATGCTGAAATAGAAAGTGGGTACTTTAACTTGCGAGATATAATTCAAAAACAGAGCTTTAAAGAACAGATTTGGGGAACATGTTGGGCATTTTCGGCCATCCATAGTATTGAGTCAACAATTTTGAGAAAAGGGATGTGGGATGAGAGTCAGATTACTCCTTTTGGATTGTCCCCTTATCATATGGATAAATATAGTGGATTTACAAGAAGGGGGAGTAAAGAGCATGTAAGAAATGATTGGTATTCAGGACAGGGTGAAGATTATGAAGGATCTAATATAGATAATTTAAATAGTGGATTAATTGTTCATTTAGGAGGTGATTTTAAGGTAGCAGCAGCTTATTTATCACATAATTGTGGAGCTGTAACATCATGGTCACACGGTCTTTTAAGTTATGAATCTAATCCTCATGAAGCTTTTAAAAATATTAAAAGAAAGTCGAAAAAATATTCTTATTATATGCCAAAAAAAATAGAATGGATATCATCCAAAAATATGGAATTAGAAATTAAAAAAAGTGTTTTAAAAGGTGGGTCAGTTGCAACTATGCAAAGAATGCAACAGGCCCCATTGGGCCATCATTTTAATAATATGGAAATTCATTATTATCATAGTGATGAAAAGGCAAACCATGCGATTAATATTATAGGATGGGATGATTCGGTTGTTCTAGCCCCTCTGCTACCTGGAGCCTGGATAGTTGAGGATAGTGATCATAAAGATGAAACTGGACAACATATTGGTCCTTTTTATATTCCTTATAGTGATAAGTATGTTGGTAAGCCTAGTGATTATGGTCCTGTTCGCTTTAGTGATATTGAAAAAATCAACTGTAGGAATGTTTATAGTCATGCACTTCATGGATGGGCTTACGTTTTTGATAATAACTCCGATAAGGTTAAAAATATTTATAGCATAGATATAAGTGAGAAAATTTTTGGAGTATCATTTTATTCAGTAGTTGAATATGATGAAATAGAGATATTGATCATAGATAAAGAGGGTCGTTTGCTATGTGATCCTATTAATAGGGTCGTAAAAGGTAAAGGGTTCTACTTCTATGATCTCGATAATTGCCAAAGTTTGAAACATGAAACTGTTGAAGTCATTCTCAGTGCAAAAAGTAAGAAATTTGTAACAGATGGAACAAAATATCTTGATTTATTACTAGGGAGTAAATTGCCAAAAGAGGGAGAGCCAATTTTGGTAGAATCGAAGTCAGCAAAGGGGCAGAGTTTATATTATAAAAATGGGTGGAATGACCTTTACAACTATGCTTGGGAGAAAAAAGAGTCTATTGCAAATAATACTGCTAATTTTTCAATAAACTTATATACTAAATAATAATGAATAAATATCATAAAACGCCAATTGAAATTTTAGCAAACTTTAATGAGTTAGAGTTACCTACTAACTTTTGTATTGTTCCATTTTCTAATATAATTTTAAATCCTGGAGGGGATGTCTCAATTTGTAGACAAAAGGGAACAAAACATATTGTTGGGAATTTGAATAATAACTCAATTGAAGAAATTTGGAATAGTGAATACCTAAGGAGATGGAGAGAGGAGTTTTTAACTGGAAATGTAAAAATTTGTGAAAAAGAAATTAGATATGACCAGTGTCATCTAAGTAGCGGATCATATTTTTTTATTTCAGAAGTAAAACTTGATATTAATCAAGAGAGTCTACCTTTAAAACTAACTGCAAATTTTAATGGACAATGTAATTTGAAGTGCAAAATGTGTGATGTTTGGACATTGTCTAATGGTTATTATGACCAAAATAATTATTGGGAAGATATGAGAACTAAATTCTTTCCATATATTAAAGAGATTGAGTTGCTTTCCGGTGAACCATTTATACAAAAAGATACATGGAGATTAATAGATGAAATATCAGTGCTAAACCCCGATTGTGTTTGGTCATTTACTACTAATGGTAATTACAAATTTTCAGATGAAATGTTTAACAAGCTATCAAAAATAAAGATAAAAAATATTATTTATAGTATTGACTCACTTGATATAGAGAGATTTTCTAAAATAAGAGTTGGGGGTGATTTGAATTTAGTCTTAAACTCTCTAGAGCAGTTACGGAGTTTTAATAAACAAGTTTTTAATAACAAAATTGCGATAACATTACACTTTCTTCTTATGAAGGATAATTGGGATGAGCTTGAGAACATGATTGATTTTTGCAGTGATAAAAAAATGATGTTTACTATTAATGTAATGACCTATCCAGAGCACCAATCGGTATTAAGCTTTGACACCTTAATGAAAAGAAACATCTTAGAAAAATATATAATTAAAAGCAATAAAGAGTTAGAAAGATATTATAGAGCATTAGTTCCAATTATTGACTCACTAGATGAAATCGATAAAGCAAATTATTATTATAAATTAAAGACTCTTCTTGATAATAAGGTTTAATCGATTACCCTTTTTGAAAAGGTTTCCGATTTTCCAATAAGCTTTTTCTAAAAGACCTTGGCCACCATTTTCAAGTCTACCTATGATTCCTTGATTACCCGTCCAATACTCTAAAACTTCAAACCCAGAGTTATTAATAACTTTTGATAAAGAATGAATATCAAACTGCCATAGGTGATAAGGTAAGCCTAGGCTATGATTAAACGGAACTTTAAAGCCAATAACGTTTGGAACTTGAATAAAGATAAATCCATCCTCCTCTAGAAATTTCCCGGCCTTCACAAGCATTTGTTCAGGTTCAATAAAATGTTCTAGAACATCAATCATGAAAATAGCATTGAATTTATTATGAGTATTATAGCTCTCAAAGTTGATGTGTTTTGTGTCAATGCTGTAGTGTTTAAGACAATACTTAACTGCATTAGAATCAATGTCTAAGCCCTCTAGATATTTTGTTCCATTGTTGAGAAGATATTTGGCCCAAAACCCATACCCAGTACCGATATCTAAAACCTTCTCAATAGAAAGCTGGTGTGCTTTTATTCGATTAATGCGAAGCTTAAAGAAGTGATCAAATACTTGATTATATTTTTGATATAGGCTTGGCACACTCCAGAACTCTACTTGAGCTTTTTCTTCTTGTTTACAGTTATCTAAGAAGTCCTCAACGTTAAATTCGATATTTTCTAGGTAGATAAGATTACATTGCTTGCATTTAAGAAGCTTATAACCTTCAACTATCCTATAAAAGGAGGAGTAGTTTGAGGAATGGCAGATGCAACATTTATTTTTCATAGACTTAAAAAACGCTAAATTTTTGTTAACTTATGCTAAAATATCATAATACCATAGTCTATAGGTAAGGTTGAGATAAGATGAAGACGTTAGGGATTGTTGTTCCATTTTTGAATGAAGAAGAATCTTTAGCAGGAACTTTGTACGACTTGTTAAATACTCTTCAAAAACAAAGTATATCATACAAGTTAATTCTTATCAATGATGGCTCGACGGATAATTCTGCAGAAATTGCTAAGTATTATGTTGATAAAGATCCTGCTATATCTTACGTTGAATTTGATGTTCCAAAAAATATTGGATATGCATATAAACTTGGAATAGAAAAATTGAAGACAGATTTAATCTCGTGGTTTCCTAGTGATGGCGAAATTCCTGTAAATACGATTGTAGAAGCTTATGACAAGTTTATTGAGAATAATAGACCAAGTGTGACTTATCCTGTGAATTCTTTTGAAGTTCGAAGCTTATTTAGATTTGTTGTTTCAAAATTGTTTCAAAAAATTTGCAGAATATTATATTCAGTGGATTTGCGATATTTTAATGGGATTACGATTTATAATAGAAAAAAAGTTTCAGAATTAAATCTAATTTCAAACGGATTCACTATAAATCTCGAATTAATAATTAAGTATCATCAAAAATATCAAATATCTTTTAACGAAATACCTTTCAATCTCCAGAAAAGAAGAGGTGGTAAAGAGAAGGCATTAAAGATGAGGAATATATTGGATGTACTGTTTTTAATATTTAAGTTGAGATTTAATTTTGATAAATAACTCTATGTTAATAAATAATTACTATGATTTTTCATTTAGAAGTATAGATTTTCTTTTTACTAGAATAAAAGTTGTACTTTCGGAAAAGTTTGGCTGTAAGAACTTTTTCTGCCCTGATAGTTGTGAAGTAAACTTTGGCCTTCTTGAGCCAAATGATGTTGTTGATGTGATATTACTAGGTTCGTTTTTAGGATCTTTTTTTGAATCTGGTAACTGGCCATTCGAACGAATGAGGTTTTGGGTATTATCTGAAAAAGTAAAACAAATTATATGCAATGAGTTTGGACTAGATGAGAAAAGAGTTTCAGTAATTCCTAGAGATGTAATACTTGAGGCAAAAAATAATACAGATAAAATTGATTGGGAAAATGGGGTAAGCTTGGTTTACTCAGGAAGGCTGAATAGAGCAAAAAATATTGATTTATTACTATATACAGTAAACTCATTACAAAAAGATTTTAATAAAAATGTAGACTTAAGTATTATTGGTGAATTTGATCAACAAGAAAAGGTTTATGTTGAATTCAAGGATAGTAGTGAAAGTTATGAAAAGCAATGTGTAGAGATCATAAATAAGCTTGATTGGAATATTCGTCCGACAATAACCCCTTTTAAAGAAAGAGATAATTGGACAAATATTAAATCAAAATATCAAACTGTTTTAATTAGTTTAAGTACGAATATGTTTGAAGACTATGGGGTAAGTGTACAACAGGGGTTAAATGCTGGCTGGGCAGTGATCGTCTCATCTTGGGGAGGTCACCTTGATATAAGAAAAAATGTAACTTTTATTCCTTACGATTATTTAACACAGTTTAATGAGGCGAAGTTAAGAGGTCGGCATTTAGCAAAATTTCTTTTAAATAGTACTACTTTTTGCAATGGAGAGAGTGATAATGAAATTATTAAGCCAAAAGAGACAATAAGTAAATATCTCAGGGAAAAGAGATTGAGTGCGGTGTTACATCTTAATAAAATACCATTTTTATCTGCTCGAAGGGAATGGAATGAAATGTTTTTTTATAGAGAGGGGATTTCATTAATATCGAGGTATAAAGATGCATTTTCTAGTTGTAGTGATAAATATGTCGTAGTTATAGTTGATGACTT
The DNA here is from genome assembly GCA_028378565.1 of Bacteriovoracaceae bacterium. GTDB lineage: Bacteria > Bdellovibrionota > Bacteriovoracia > Bacteriovoracales > Bacteriovoracaceae > JAAEST01. The sequence continues at coordinate 748 of JAONMX010000073.1, read as the reverse complement.
TTATAATGCATCAGATACAAAGAAAATAAACTATCTTAGAAAAATTTTTGAAGAAGCCATTGAAAATGGTGAAGGAGTGATTCTCTTTTCATTTATTGAAATTGCAGAAAAAGAAAATTGGATGAAACTTTTAACTTCAAGGAAAGTGTATATTGCAATTGATAAATTTAACATAAAGTTAGAAAATCTTTATCAAGCTATTTTAAATTGTTTATCAAAAGATAATATAGAGTTAATAGATGGTTAATGAATTAGATATTTTCAAAATTATTGAAATAGAAATAAATTCTAACTGTAATATGGCATGTTCGTATTGTCCTAATAGTATTGGAGAAAGAGCGGAAAAGGGTGATATGGATGAAGGAGTATTTGAAAAAATACTGGATTCCTTACAAGAGATTTCTTTTAATGGGATAGTATCTTTTCATTTTTATAATGAACCCCTTTTGTCTAAGAACATCGATCGATACGCTTCTCTTTTGAAAGCAAGATTACCAGATGTGCGATTACAAATTTACACAAATGGAACCCTCTTAACTAGAAAGAGATTTTTTGAATTAATTGACTCAGGTATTGATGCTTTTAACGTAACTAAGCATGAGGATGTTGATGATAATTACATCTTTGATAAAACTTATGAAAGTTTAAATGAAGAAGAGAGGAAACGAGTCGTGTATAACAATTATAAGCAGATAGACTTAAGTAATAGAGCTGGCTTATTAGGGCATATAACAGAAGGTGCAGGCCC
>JAONMX010000072.1 GCA_028378565.1 Bacteriovoracaceae bacterium | reverse complement strand
TTTCTTCAAAGTTATCTTCTAGTTTTATATTCATGCCGTATACTAATCGATTCGCCATATTGAAATATGATATTATAAAGACTGCGTGAGCAAATTCTTCTTCCGTTATCCCGATTTCATTTGCTTTTTCACGGTACTTAAAACATTTATAAGGTTCTTTAGTCAGAGTTTTGGCAAAGTCTTCAAAGAACAGAGATCTTTCTTTAGGAATTTGAAATGAGTACTTTTGAAGAGAACTACTATGATGTTCGATACAGTATTCACAACTATTACTTTCACTAGTAAGCACTGCAAGAAACTCTCGCTCCCCCCTAGATAAAGGACCATCTTTTAAGACTATTGTTTGGTAAAAATCAAAATGTGCTTCCACAATATTTGGTAAAAGCTCAAATTCCCTATGAATATTGGCTACAGTATTTCTTTCACTTTTAATTTTTGAATAAATTTCTTTAATTTCCATACAACCTCCATAAAAGTTTTATGAAAAATATAGAGATAGGTCATTGAATATCGATTTAAGGGCCTATTAAGTAATTCTTAATAAGTCTGATTAAGCTTTGTATAGTCAAATGAACGATTTCCATTCGCATCCATGGACATCATATCTTGAAAAAGTTTATTTTCCATTAAACTATCAAAAGAATACCTATGTTGTCCTGTAATCAGCTCATTACTTTCAGTATCGATACCTTGGATTGAAATAAAGAATTCAATTTTCTTCTCTTTCATCTCAGCTAAGGAAAGATTAAAAATTGGAGATTTATCGTCAATAATATGAACCCCAGTATAAGTAACCACAAACATAGGAAGAAAAGGTTTTTCAAGTTCGAGAAGAATAACTTTTCGAAAATGTTGTCCCTCATCTGTTAATTCGTCAATCAAGCAACTCATGCTAACTTCTAGATTAATCACATTAGCAAAGCGATCATTTATTGTTCTAAAAATAAGACTCCGTTTACCTCGAAACTTTGAAATCAACAAAGAAGTGGAAAAGTCTATAAAACTCTTTGGTCTGGAAAATTTTGAAAACACTAATCCTGTCATTAATGCTGTAGAGATAATCCCAATAAATATTTCGATCACAACAAGTATGTTTGAAATATGATTAGCAGGAGAAATATTTCCATAACCTACAGTTGAATAGGTATGTGTAGAAAAATAAAAGAGTTCTGTAACAGAAAGATTCGAAACACTAAACTCTGTTGGAAGAAATAAGTATAAGGCAGTGAAAATAATATTAATGGTTAAAAAATATAAACCTAAACATATAATTAATGAGCCCCACGACATTCGATTAAGTGAGTAAAATAAATCTCTGAGAATGTTTTTTTTCCGATAGAGACGATAGACTTTGCTCAAACTAACCTCTTGTAAAAGTTGGCTCAAACTCTGAAGAAAGCTCTGAATTATACAGATAATGATCCATATTAAACTTCTTTAGATCTTTTGGATGAGAAAGCTTATTTTCGATAATATATCGAGACATCATTCCTCGTGCTCTTTTTGCATTGAAACTGACTACTTTATATTGATCACCTTTTTTTTCTTTGAAAACAGGGGTGATAATATCACCTTTAACCTCTTTATCATTAATAACAGAGAAGTATTCGTTACTGCTTAAGTTAACAAGATACTTTTCTTTTTTTAATATTTTATTAATTTCAGTGGTTACAGTTGTAGACCAAAAGTCATAAAGGTTCTTACATCCCTTCGTTGGAAACCTTGTTCCCATTTCTAAGCGGTAAGGCTGAATAATATCCAATGGTCTTAGCAGGCCATAAAGACCTGACAAAATGCCAAGATGCTCTTGCGAATAAAGGATATCCTCTTTTGCTAAGGAATTTGCATCTAGTCCAATATAGGTATCTCCTGCAAAAGCGAAAACAGCTTGTTTTGATACTTGCTTCTTGAACTTGGGATCGTATTTCTTATACCTTTCCACATTTAACTCTGTGAGAGAATCACTTAATTTCATCAGTTTAGAGATTTCATCGGCACTACACTTTCTCAATTCTTTAATTAAAGAAAAGGTTTCATCTGGGTAGCGAATCTCAGAATCTTTCTTAATAGGTGATGAAGTTTCAAAATCAAGCTTCTTAGCGGGTGATATCACGACAAACATAAACGCTCCTTATTAACCAATAATATCGATTAGTTAACTATGCGACAAGCTCTGTCTCAAAACATTTATAAGTAGTAAATATTACATATAGGTTTTCATTTGAAGGTGCCTAAGATATCAAGCACATGTATTTTTTAAACTCAAAGGGAGTCACAATGAAAGCTTTATTAGTTTTTATCACAAGTATTTTATCAATTAGTGCTTTTAGCATTACGACTATTGAATTCAGTTGCTCAGCACCAGATATTCCTTATAAGTATCGCTTTAACCTTAAGGGTTCAGTGGAGATTTATACCGAACTAAACGAAGAAACTTCCGCGAGGTTTTACTCAAGTGTTATGACTCAGTCTTTAACTAAAGCTGGAAATAATCAAACTACTGTAACTTCAAATGCAGCCGTTACCGGAGTCGTTAAATACTTTCCTCCTGGAATTATGACAAAAGAAGAGTTTATTTTAATTCAAGGCCTACCTAAAGATAATGACGGTACTTTTTATAATCTTGCCTTAAATTTCCCTGGAAAGTTCTCAAGTAAAATTAGAACAAAAGAAGGATTTGAATACGCTTCAGAGTGTAAGACAATCGCCAAGAAAACTTGTCTCTTTGGTAGCGATCTTGGTGAGCTTTCTGACTCTGAAAGATTTACGAGTAAAAAACTTCCTAATCTCTTTACTCAATCGAGAGTATACGAAGGCACAAAAGATGAAGATGCCGATATAGGCTTTAAGCCACTTGTCGCTCGTACAGTTTACACTGATAAAGTCACTGGCGAGTCATATACTTTATTTTATACTTTTGATGATGAATATGATGGTGGAAATACTATCGGCTGGATAGAAGATGCTAACGGCAATAAAGTAGCGAGTATTGGTGATAGCGATATCTATACTTGTCAGAAATTTCAGTAATTTTAATCGAGCTCTGCAAGCATTTGCTTTATGAGCTCGTCTTCAATTTTTGGAACAAGTGCTTCCACCTGTGTTTCAACTGAATGCCCATTTTTAAACACTTCATTTAAGACTTCTATTTTCCCTAAGTAAATCTCAGTTGAGAATTCTTCCGTTAAAATATTATCAAAATGCTTTAGAATCCCTGATGATAGTTCTGGTAGGAATGGCTTCATGATGACACCTAGGCATAATGCATATATTGAAGAGTAAGCAAGAGTTTTTGCTGCAGCTTCTTTATCTGTTTTAATCTGGGCCCAAGGAGCACTATCTGAAAAGTAGTTATTCGCACTTTGACCAATAACCATAACTTTCTCAATACCTTTTTTGATTTGATATGAGCTTAATAACTCATTCAGCTCAAGTATATCTGCTTTTAAAGTTTTACCAAAGCCTGACTCCACAAACCCTTTAAAGAACTCAGCAGGTATACCTTCACTCCAATTCTTTTGAGTAAACTTCAAACAGCGATTCATAAAATTACCAATGTTATTCGCTAACTCATTGTTAACTTTCGCTTGTAATTGTTCCCAACTAAAGCTTGAATCTGTCGCTTCAGGTAATATAGAAAGTAAGTAGTATCTTAATGCTGTTTGGCCAAAGTCTGCGTAGGCCTTGTGAGCATCTACATAATGCCCCGTCGACTTAGAGAACTGTTTTCCTTCTAAGTTTAAAAACTGATTGGCAGGAACTTGATCTGCAGGATGAGCATAACCTGATGCCATACTCATCATAGGAAAGATAATGGTATGAAAGATAATATTGTCCTTACCGATAAAATGAGTTAGCTCTACATCATCAGATTGCCACCAATCTTTTAAGTAATCCTCTTTTGAATTAGAATCTTCTAAAAACTTTTTGGTATTTGAAACATAGCCAATAGGAGCATCAAACCAAACATAGAGCTTCTTTCCCTCAGTATTTGGTAAAGGAACATCAATCCCCCAATCCAAATCTCTTGTGATGGCTCGATCATGAAGATTTTCTTTTGTTAGGCTATCAACATATGGAAAAACTGTTTTTCTCCAGCTATCTTTTTTCCCTTCAAACCACTGTCGATACTCTTGATGAAATTTCGACATGAGAAGATAATACTGAGTAACTGTTACTTCGGAGATATTTTTACTATCACAAATTTTACATACTGGATCTTTTAGGCGAACAGAGTCAATTAACTCTCCACAATTTGGACACTCATCCCCTCGTGCTTGATCATAATCACACTTGTAACAAGTCCCCTCTACAAAGCGATCAGGTAAATGATTTTTACAATCATTGCAAAATAGTTGCTGCCCATCTTGAGTGCCTATATAACCTTTGTCATTGAGAGAATGAAACCACTTTTCCACTTCTTCTTTGTGATACTCTGCAGATGTTTGCCCAAAGAAATCAAATTCAACACCATAAGATTTAAAGAGTTTCTTATGATCTTCATGCCAGCCGTCAACATACTTCTTATAATCTTCCTTGGCCTTTTTAGCATTTAGCATAATAGCGACACCATGCTCATCTGAACCACAAATAAAGAGAGTCTTGTCACCTCTTAATCGTCTGTGACGGTTGTAAACATCTGCGGCCAAATAGGCACCTGCCATGTGTCCAAAGTGTAAGGGACCATTGGCATAAGGTAGGGCTGCTGTGATCAGATATTTTTTCTGTGACATGTGGATCTCCAAACGCTATTTTAAGCCTTAATATTTAACATAAAGAGCATTGATTTTGCTATAAGTTACTGGATTTTTATGAAATTTAAGACATCTAGAGACGTTATTCAATCTTTTACATATTTACAGTGCGTAGACACTCTGCAAGATATCTTATCTCGCCTTATAAAGGCCCATGCAGATACTAAAGAAGTAACGATCAATGATTTAAAAAATAACTATCTACAGATGTTGAATTTTCTTTCCTCACATCCAAGTGATGAAACGAAGAAGCTTTGTCATGAACTGTCGACCCACTCTATTAAAGATCATGCTTCGACTTCTACCCTTATTGAATTTTTAAACGATAAGTATCAAAGTCATATTACTAATATCAAAAGACATGACTCAAGAGATTCATTATCAAAGAAAGAGAGTAAGTCTAAGGGTCTACAGTTAGTCCTTGTGAATCTTAGAAGTGCTCATAACGTTGGAAATATTTTAAGAACTTGTGAGGTATTTAATATTTCAGAAGTTCACCTTTGTGGTATTACTCCAACTCCAGAAAATGAGAAAGTTACGAAAACATCTCTTAGTACCCATGAATGGATAAAGTGGAAGTATTGGGAGAATGCTCTGGAGTGTTTAAAGTCTCTTAAGAGCAAGGACAACACAATCTATTCGTTTGAGACATCTCATGATTCACAAAAAATTACAGATATAAATGTTGAACCAGAAAGTATTTTAGTTTTTGGTAATGAAAAGTTTGGTCTTTCAGAAGAAGTTTTAAATTTATCAGATAAGACGATAGAAATACCCATGCTTGGAAAGAAGAATTCATTAAACGTCTGTAACGCTGTTGCGATTGCTACTTATCATTTCACCAATCACTTAAACTAGATCAGACCTTCTTTACATATTTTGTAATGATAACGATTTTCTGACCATTCACTCGCCCTTCAATATGCTCAGGATTATCTGTTAAAGATATTTTTCTAACAGTGGTTCCACGTTTAGCCGTGAAGTTAGCGCCTTTAACAGTTAGATCTTTAATTAGAGTTACAGAATCACCAGCCTCTAAAACGACTCCATTTGAGTCTTTAGGCTTATCACTTGAGCCTACAAATCGCTTAGACTTTGCCCAATCAAGATTTTCGTCATCAAGATAGAGTTGTTCTAAAAGCTCATTGGCCCAACTTAAACTTTTTATAGAATCTAAAATTCTCCAAGCACATACCTGTACCGCAAGAGTCTCACTCCACATAGTTTGAGATAAGCAATTCCAATGATCCGCATCAGTGTCAACTCCATTCATTAAGAGATTATTACATTTTTCACATGTCAAAACAGATTTACTTAGATCCCCAC
>JAONMX010000071.1 GCA_028378565.1 Bacteriovoracaceae bacterium | reverse complement strand
CATTAGTCTTTTAGGTAAGAAAGTAACTCTCGATAATATAGAACACGATATGATTCGCAAAGACTTTGATGAGCCTAGAATTCATTTTGCCGTTAATTGTGCCAGTATCGGTTGCCCTTCCCTATTAAGCGAAGCTTTTACTTTTAATCAAATCGAACAACAGCTAGAAAAGGCCACCAAACTTTTCCTTAATGATAAAAGTAAAAACTATATCAAAGATAATAAAATTTACTTATCAAAGATTTTCAAATGGTATGGTGAAGACTTCAATTCTAAACATGGAAGTTTTATTAACTTTGTTTCAAAATATCTAAAGACCATTAACCCCAAAAAAAATAATGATGTTGAATGGACATCTTACAATTGGGATTTAAATGGCTTAAAAGAGTAAGTGAATAATTTAGGAATATATATATGACAGAGAAATTTCAAGACCGTTATAAAACAGCGAAGAATGAAACGAGAGCAAGTGTTTCTTTTAATGGGTATGAAAATCTCTGGTTCAACACTGGAACTCTCTGTAACTTAGAATGTAGTAACTGCTATATTGAATCTAGTCCAAAGAATGATCGACTTCAGTATATAACAAAAGACGATGTTAAAACTGTATTAAATCAACTCACCGACTTAGCAAAAAAGCCAAAGATGATTAGTTTCACTGGTGGTGAACCTTTTATTAACCCTAATATGATCCACATCATGGATGAGGTTTTAAAAAATGGATACGAAGTATTAGTTCTAACCAACGCATACAATGTTATTAAAAGAGTTGAAAATAATCTACTCACTCTACTCAATCAATATCATGAAAAAATCCACCTTCGCATTTCTCTCGATCACTATACAAGAGAAGGACACGAGAACGAACGAGGAAGTGGTACTTTTATTAAAACCATGGAAACCATTCAAAAACTTTACAAGCAAGGGTTCAATATCTCCATAGCTGGTAGATCTATCATGAATGAAAATCAGAATGATGCTTTAAGCGGTTATCAAGATTTGTTAGATTCCTATCAAGTCAATATCGATTTAAAAGATAAGCTTGTTGTATTTCCCGAAATGGAAATCAATAAAGATGTTCCAGAGATAACCACTCATTGCTGGGGCATCCTAAATAAATCTCCAGAGAATCAAATGTGTGCCTCAGAAAGAATGGTTGTGAAAAGGAAAGGTGAAGACTTTTTAAGAGTTCAGGCCTGTACTCTACTGGCCTATCAAGATGAGTTTACAATGGGTAAAACTTTAGCAGAGGCTTCCAAAGAAGTTCATTTAAACCACCCCTTTTGTGCTCAGTTTTGTGTTTTAGGTGGAGCTAGCTGTTCTTCGGCCAAGTAATCGGCCACTCCATTTTTAAATATCCATAAATAAGGTAAATGAATTAAAAAGTGAGAGATCAGAAGGTACTCCGAATTCCAATAATAAGTATAACAAAGCACACTCAATGCTCCATATAAGACCCCATCATTTCTTCTCAGTAGCAGTGCTGGAATAACATACCAAATAATATACCAACCATTATAAACCGGCGAAAAAAACATCATCGAACTAAAGAGATAGAAGTAGAACTTAAGACCATCTTCAACCTCAAAGCTCTTTTGTTTTTTAAAGAGCTTAAGGGCCAACAATATACTGATACATAAAAAGATAAGAAAACAAATAAGACGACTGACTTCACCAGATATATCAAAGGCATTTACCAACAGTGAATAAAAACCTGGAGACCAAACCCATGTTCTTGAAAATGCACTTGCTCCTTCAATGTACTTAAACCCATTTGTGGCAAAATACATAGAAAGAGGAACAGTAGAAAAGAGGAGCAAAATTGTTAGTATTTTTTTCAACTTTATTTGTTTCAATTCTTTTAAAAAGTAATAAAAAAGAGCAATGACTCCTAAATACTTAGTAGAGAAGCTTAAGTAAATATTTCTAACTCGATTCTGAAAATAAAGAATAGAGTGAATAAAGAACAAAAATGAAAGAAGATCAATATGTATGGCCTGAACATATTCCTTAATAAATAGCGGCATTAAGAGAATAATATGAAGTGCTCTGGCCCTAAATCTAACAATCTCAAAAAGCTTTACCATGAGTACCATATTCAAAATCATAAAAAAGATAAGGGAGTACTTAAATTTGAGAAAGCTACCAAGACCAAACCATAATAATGTTAAGGGTGGATAGATCGTTGTTAGGTAATCAAAGCCTATTCTATTTCTTTGCTCAAAAACAATGGCCTGAAGAACTTCAGAGTGAGGGGCAAAACGATAAGGATTTTGCCCAGACCAAATAACTTTTCCTTCCCATAAATAACGAAAATGATCATTTTCAAATAGAGGATGCCCAAACAGGAGAACAAAAAAACCGATGAGAAAGGACCAACGTGAAAGACTTGGTAAATCAGTCCAATCTCGGCATAGAAAGTAAGTGATTAAACAATAGAGAGCGTAGAAACCGATATAGTACTCTCCTCCAAAAAAAGACTGGGTTGAGCTAACCGGATATTGTAAATGACTAATTATAACAAGATAAGTACAGACTAAAGGCCATAGAATGTTGAAGATTAATTGTTTGCCACTTTTCACTCGTTAAAGTTACCATGGACCTTATGAATTCCTCAACAGATACTATTCTTAAAGATACTGTCATTATTATTCCGGCCTATAATGAGGAAGAATCCATTCAAAAAGTATTAGAGGCCATCCCTCTCACTAGAATCATAAAAGTTATTGTTGTTAATAATAACTCTACAGATAATACAGCTAAAAATTCACGAGACTCGTTTACAGAAGTTGTTAATGAATCAATCCAAGGTTATGGAGCTGCTTGCTTAAGAGGAATAAAGGAAGCACATAAGTACCGTCCTACCAATATTGCTTTTGTGGATGCAGACTTTAGTGATGTTCCTGAAGAGTTGTCCTTACTACTTTATGAAATTGATAAAGGATACGATCTTGTTATAGGAAGTAGGGCCTTAGGGGAAAATGAAAGAGGCGCCCTTCTCCCTCAGGCCATTTTTGGAAATTGGTTAGCGACTTTTTTAATGAGTATTTTCTTTGTTGGCAAAAAGTTTACCGACCTTGGTCCTTTTAGGGCCATTAATTTTGAATCTTTAATCAAACTCAATATGGAAGATGAGAACTTTGGCTGGACCGTAGAAATGCAAGCAAAGGCTCTTCTCCATCAAATGAATTGCACTGAAGTACCTGTCTCTTACAAAAAACGAATTGGTGTCTCAAAAATTACTGGAACAATTAAGGGATCTTTTAAAGCTGGAGTAAAGATTCTCTACACTATCTTTAAATTAAAATTATTAGAAGTTAGGTAAGACTAATTTGGTAAGTGTCTCTAGGATCTTCTTATCATACTTACCATGATCCTCTTTAAGTTTTTCTACTGCTTTTGAAACTGGATAAGCTTCTCGATATGACTTCTTTGATATTAAAGAACAGAATGCATAAGCAATGGCCACGATTTTAGCTGGATAATAAATCTCAGGTCCTCTAAGTCCATTAGGGTAACCGTGTCCGTTTGGCTGTTCATGATGTTGTAACACTATCTGTACCACATCACTCTTAATGCCCTTCACTTGTTTGAGCATTTCTTTTCCTAACTCAGGATGTCTCCACATTTCTTTTCTTTGTTCAGCCGTTAGAAATTTTTGATCTTCAGGATCAAAAGTAAGTTGACCGATACCAATATCATGAAAGAAACCGCCTAAACCCACAGATTGAATATTGAGATCACTCTCCATTCCATCTGCAATAGCAAGTAATACAGCGAACATACTGACTGAAACAGAGTGCTTTAATTGATAAGGCTGATGGCTTAAAAGCTTCATCACCTTAATCACGTTCTTTGGATCTTTAGAAACTCGTCTAATACAACCGTCGACGACATTTTTTGCATTTTTAATTGAAGCGGAGCTCACTTCAAGAGTTTCCTGAATTTCTTTGAGCGTATGCTGACTTAGTTCTTTAAGAACTTCATGTGCTTCATTTGGTTTAAAAGATTGTGCCCTTTCATTTAGAACTTCACCTAGCTTCTCAACATAAATACAATAAAGACTATGTTCTTCTTCTGTAACATAGAAGACATCAATTCCCTTTTCCTCATAAACTCTAATTCTATCAAAGTCGAGGAGATCACCTTTTTTAAAAATTTTTGAAAAGCTATTTTCCCCACGTTTGACATAGACATCAAAAATCAAAGGACGATTTAAGCGCTTAAGTAGGGCAAAGGAAATATCAATATAATTACTTTCTAAATTATCCATATAACATCATTATTATATATGATGTTTTTGCTCAGCCTAAATTTTAACTTATGGGAATTGATTTCCTAGTGATTTCTAGTACCTATAATACTCTACATAAGTGGTTGGAAAAGCAATGATGGTAATTTAATGGCCTTCATAAACTTTACCTTACCTGGAGTTGCATCTCCATAGATATCTGCCTCTTCACCAGAAGAATTAAGGGCCTTATTCTTACCTTTTAGGTGATAGGCATTCTTCATTCTCTTATTGATATTTAATCTTAAGTCATCAACAATCTCTTTGCTGCCTTCACACATCAACATGACTTCAGCATTTAATACATCAGAGCGATTATCTATATTATAAGTTCCACTCATCATAGTTGTTTCATTAAGAATAAATGTTTTAGCATGAACTCCCCATCTGTTTTTCTCTACTTCTTCGTATGGGACTTTAGTAATATGTGGAAACTGAGCATTGAAGACATAAGTATCCATTCCAAGATCAATCAGCTTATCGATAATTCTATAAAAGTTAGCACTTGAATAAACAGCATCAGTACTATTTAAACTATTGGTAAAAACCTTAAGCTGAATACTATCGTCTTTAAGCATATCTTCAACCAAACTTCTCCAACGCTTATTAAGCATAAAATATGGTGATGAAAGGATAACCTCACCTTTAGCGAGTTCTCGCATTTTATATTCAATGAAGTAGCCTGCATATTGAAAGTTTTCCTTAAAGTTATTAAAAAACCTATGATAAAACTTCCCACCTGGAGCATCAGAAATATAACTCATCTTTGGACAATTATATTTTGGATAAGACTCTAGTAAAGGTCTTCCATACTCAGCCGCTTTTTCTGATAATCCTCTAATATCTGAATTATCTTCAAACCACTCTCTTTCTCTTTTTTTCATACTCGATAATTGTCTCTCTCTAAGCATGGCATATCTTTGCTGTTCTCGACGACTACCTCGAAATAACCTCTTAGTATTTCTCTCGTAAACATCTCTTGCTGTTAAAACTGTTTCCGTGTCATTCCAGAAAGTATCAAAACTATCTTGAACCGTTTTGGCCATACTTCCCCATACAACCATATCGCGGTCGAGAAAATTATAATCTTCATCAATATCAAAATAATCATCTCCAATATTTCTTCCACCAACAATGGCCTCAACTCCATCAATCACAAATAATTTTCTATGTAGTCGGTATTGAGCCGTCATTGGACCAAGAGCACGATTATAATATTTAATTTTAATTCCGTAAGTGTGTCTTAAGTGCTCCGCTAGAGCTTCGTTGATTTCAATAATCGAAATCGACATATCAACCAGTAAGCGAACATCTACTCCAGCTTTTGCTTTCTTTGCTAATTCTTTTAAAAGAAGTTTTCCTGAAGGACTTTTTTCAAAAATAAAGTATTCTAATGATATTCTCTTTTTAGCTTTTCTGATCATTTCTAAACGTTTCTCTAGAGCAGGAATTCCAGCATGGATATACTGCATTTGAACATTTTCTTTCACATCATAATATGGATAAGCAGGTGGTATATAAACTTCGGGTGCTACTTGATTTTGCTCTTGGTCCTTAAGCTCTTTATAAATATTATTAATATCATAATTAACTAATTGGTCTTTTTCGGTAGCACTGGAATCAAGTTCTTTAATATTTTCATCTTCATATCTTTCAATACTTCTGTATTCTCTTACTTTAACTGGATACTTTCTAGTAGTGCTAATATAAGAACTTTTAAATAGGTTTAAGCTAAAGCCATAGGCATCAGCTCCAAAAAAGCAATTTAACACTATAATGAACGTAAAAATAAAATTTGTTAATTT
>JAONMX010000070.1 GCA_028378565.1 Bacteriovoracaceae bacterium | reverse complement strand
AAGTGTTGTTTTTAAAAGGTCGATGACTTGATCCTCATTGCCAAATTGACTTCTTATTCGGCTTTCAAGCTCTTGTTCAAGCTTTAACTTTTCTTGTTCATCAATTTTTCCTACTTTAGTCATAGGCTATTCCTTAAAATTAAGTTAACTGTAATGTTTTAAGAGTAGCATTCACTGACTCTTAAGGAAACCGTAGGAGGGGTCATGAAAGAAGCAATTTTTGGAGCAGGATGTTTCTGGGGAGTTGAGTACAAGTTTTCGAAACTAGATGGAGTTGAAGAAACTAATGTCGGCTACGCTGCAGGAGTGTCTGAAAACCCAAATTATCAAACAGTTTGCTCTGGCACCACTGGTCACGCAGAGGTTGTGAAAGTTAATTATGATGAAAGTAAAATCTCTTACCTAGACCTTCTTAAGTTCTTCTTTCAGATACACGATCCGACACAAGTAAATAGACAAGGACCTGATGTAGGATCACAATATCGCTCGCTAATAATTGCTTCTAATTCAGAACAAGAAAAGGAGGCCCTTAACTATATTGAAGAGCTCAACTCTTCTAAGGTTCACAGCTCTAAAGTAGCGACCATTGTTCAGGGCAAGAGCGAATATTATCCTGCTGAAGAATATCACCAAAAATATTTAGAAAAAAAGGGTGTAACATCCTGTAAAATCTAATTTTGTCGTTATTTTCCTATATAAAGATTATTGTTAATTTAAGTAATTAGCCAGCTTAACCGACAAGATATGTATAATATCTAGAGGTGTGGAAATGAAAATATTTAAATTGTTTTTTATCTCAATCGTTTTATCTTTCACAGCAACTGTTAGTGCAAAAAAGTGTGAAAAAAAATACTACGAAGCAAGAGCACAATGTGATGAAACCCAAACCAAGTGTATTGGTCTTGCTGGCTGTATCGATAGAAGACAAGCTTGTCCATTTAACTATAAGTCAAAATCAAGTTGTGTTCAGTTAACCCAATGTATGGACTCATATGAAGAAAAAATCGACAACGAAACAGGTCGGCAAAGAGATAGTTTCTATACAGCATGTTCTTATGACTGGGATCAAAACCAAGAAAGCTGTGAAAATACAAATCCAACATACGACAAAGTAACTATGTTCTGTCCTGGACAGATGAAATTTATTATTGAGCAAGATAAGAAGTTTAACTGTGGTGGACTAAAGGTCACACTTGGAAAATTTATGTATAAATGTACAAAGCTAGTCAATAAGTTTGAAAACGATTGTCCAGACTATGAAAAGAAACTTCCATCTTACTATGGAAAGTGTAAGCATATGAATATTGAGTTAGGTGATCCTGATGCGGCTTTCCTTCCTCATCAACAAGTTGAAAACTCACCTCGTGGATTAATAAAACCAATTAATGGGTCTGGTGATAGCGGGCAAAATACTGCTGGCTTGGATGGTCAAAATAAATAATCTTAATATCTAATTAGTTTACATAATGAACAAGCTTTCTTTTTCCAAAGCTACAATTAGTACAACATGCAGTTTCTTTAACTTGTAAGGTTTTATAATCAGTGTTGTGGGTGAAGAAGAAGGGATTCCCACAATTTGGACAATTTTCAACAGTTTTCTTAACTTGCTTAATATCACCAAAATATTTTTCGTAGTATTCTAATTGATAATCTAGCTTATTTTCCAAAGTGTCCCCCTCTCCAGTTACTTTATTACGGTATATTTTGCGAGGAACTTTAATTTTTTAAAATAAACTAAAGTCCTTTTGTAAGTTAATGACGACTGCTTTCTTAGCAAAAGGGTCTTTAAATGAAAGTTGAGAGGCAACAAGTTTTAAACCATCTTTATTTTTATTATCTTCACCGTAACGTGGATCTCCCATAACAGGATGATCTATCATATTGAAATGTCTTCGAATTTGATGAAAGCGACCAGTTTTAATCCTTACTTCAACTAAAGTAGTCTGGCTTCCCTCATTGGCTTCAACTACTTTATAAGTAGTATGTGACTCTTTATCATCTAAGGCTAAATCTATTTTTCCAACTTCGTCCTTTAACCCTAAAATACCTAATACCTGAGCTTGATATACTTTACGAACTTGAGCGTTCTTCCAAATATTTCCAAGATCAGCGGCGGCCTGTTTGTTATAGGCGAAGATCATTAAACCTGAAGCTTCTCTATCAAGACGATGAATAAGAAAGATATCTTTGTTTAAGTTTTTAGAAATGATTCTCTCGATACTAAATCGGTCACCAAACTTAGAACCTTGGGCCAAGAGACCAGGAGGCTTGTACCAAACTCCCCAATTCTTCGTTTCGTGAATAAGGACTGGTTCAGGTACGTCAGCCTCCATTACAGAGGTATCGTAGTAGAACTCAACCTGCTGACCAGTCTTAAGCTCTTTCTTGGCCTTTCTGGCCACTTTAGCTGACTTACGCCCTTTTTCCTTAATCCAACCACAGCCATCATTCAAGGCCTTTTTGATTTTCATTTTAGACAATTCACTATATTCCCCGATAAAATCTACTAGAATTTTCGGGTCATTTCTTTTAACTTCTTGCTTAATTATTATTTTCATCAATACGGAATATCATATGGAACAAGCTCACGTCATTAACGTTAATCAACTATGTAAAAAATTTGTGAGTTATAAAAAAGAACCGGGAGTTCTAGGCTCAGTTAAGAGCTTCTTTGTTCGTAATGCTATCGAAAAAAAAGCCGTCGATAACTTTCAAATGACTGTTAAAAAAGGCGAAATTATTGGTCTCCTAGGTCCAAACGGTGCGGGTAAGACGACTCTTATGAAGATGTTCACTGGAATTGTTGTACCAACCTCAGGAGAGCTTACTATACTTGGTCATAATCCATGGGAGAGAGACAAAGGCTTTAGAAAGAAAATCGCTCTTGTGATGGGACAAAAGTCACAACTGTGGTGGGATATTCCGGCCATGGATAGCTTCACACTCCTTCAAAGATATTATGAAATTCCAGATGATCGTTTTAAGGAAAGAATTGATCATATGTCTGAAATTTTAGAAGTTAAAGATCTTCTTCATATTCATGTGAGAAAGCTTTCACTTGGTGAAAGAATGAAGCTTGAATTAATGGCCTCTCTACTTCACGATCCAGAGGTTATTTTTCTAGATGAGCCAACCATAGGGCTCGACCTTATCGCTCAGGAGAATATTAGAAACTTTATTAAAGAGTATCATCGTAAAACGAAGTGTACGATAATCATTACTTCTCACTACATGGCCGATGTCCAAGCCTTATGTGACCGCTTAGTTCTTATAATGGGTGGAACAAAAGGGTTTGATGGTCCGATTTATGAATTTGAAAAAGTTCTAGGAAATGAGAAGACTCTAAGTTTTTCGTTCTCTTCGGAACAAGACCCAAGTGCATCCATATGGGAAAGCTATGATCCAGAGTGGGATGAGAAATTTAGAAGTGTAGAGCTTCGTGTTCCAGAAGAAGAGCTAAGAGAATTAAGTTCCCAGATCATTAAGAACCTAGACGTTATTGACTTCGCTACAGAGAAGCTTCCAATTGAAAGAGTGATGAAAACTCTTATGGAAAAACCAGAATTACTACAAACAGGTCAGCATGATTAATTATCAAAATACTTTAAAATGGTGGCAAACAATTAAGATCAGCTGGGTTAAGCATACCGCTTATCGCCTAAATTTCTTCTTACAAATCATTGGACCTGCTTTAGTGTTCTTTTTTGTAAAATACAATCTTTGGACTTCTATTTTCAATCAGTCCAATGAAACAATTATTCAAGGCTATAACTTAAAGCAAATGATTACTTATCATGCTTGGGCCTTCATCATTTCTTTAATTGCTCAAGGTCATGGATCTTGGAACTTAAGTGAAGACATAAGAATGGGAAGAATCTCAAGTTATCTTATCTACCCTTTTAATTTTTGGGAATTTCACACTGCAAGTTTTCTTTCCTTCCAAAGTATTCAACTTATAATTGCGGGTTTCACTTTATTTCTCTTTAGTTTCCTTAATATCATCGCTCCTTTCACTACTCAATTATTATTAACAGGTGTTCTCTTTACCTTATATGTAAGTTTCTTTTGGTACTTAACTCAATTCTTCACAGGACTATTGGCCTTCTGGTTGGAAGAAACTTGGATTTTAAGAGTGATGTTACAGATCATAGCTGTTTTCCTCAGTGGTGCTATCATTCCTCTAGAACTATATCCTGAATGGCTCGTAGATATTCTTAACTTTACCCCTTTTCCTTATCTTTCCTACTATCCCATACAAATCATGATGGGCAGAGAGGTTAGCTTAATCAATGGTATTGGAATTATTGGTTTCTGGATTGTCTTCCTCATTTTTGTCAATCGACTCATTTGGAAACGTGGACTTAAACTTTATACGGCAGCAGGAATGTGATGAAATATCTAGAGCAACTAAAACATTACTTCCATGTCTATCGAAAATTTGTATCAACCAGTATTGCGGTCAATACTTCCTTTAGAACAAGTTTTGTACTTTTGATCGTAATGGACTTTATTACTTTCTTAACAACTATTTATAGTATCGACTTTATTTATAATCATATCGAAACCATAGGGCCATGGGGAAGAAACGAGTTACTCTTCTTTGCTCTTTTTATGCTAACCATTGATAACCTCCATATGATTCTATTTAGTGAAAGCTTCTGGGCCCTTAGTTTTGATATTAAAAGTGGGGCCTTAGACTTCACAATATTAAAACCTATGAATACCATCTTCAGTGTTTTCTTTCGTTACTTTCGTCCCTCGAGTTGCGTTTTAACCCCTCTCTATCTTTTCTATCTTATTAAATATGGAAACCTTGTAGGTCTTGGTGCTATTGATTGGTTATTGCTACCACTATTTATTTTCGGTGGACTTACGATTCTCGTCTTAATTGAATTTTGCTTTTGTAGTGCCATGTTTTGGGTAACTGAAGGTATTGGGATAAAAAGAAAATGGGTTGTTCACGTTAGGAACTACTCAACACTTATTTTTATTATTGGACTTGTGGCCATTTGGTCTACCGAATTACAGGCCTTTGCTTTATCTATTGTTGCTATTGCGGCTGCCCTTGTTATTGCTACAAAAGAATTAATCCTTTGCTTTCTTGGAGGCTTCTTAAGAGCAAGTAATCACCCTTTTTCTATTGGTGATAGAATTGAGATTAATAATTATCGAGGCGATGTTATTGATACAAACTTACTCACTACTAAAATTATGGAGATTGGTCCCTTCAATGTGACTCATCAATATACAGGTCGAGCTATTACCATACCAAATTCAATTTTTCTAAATACTGCTGTTGTGAATGAATCATTTATGGACCGCTACGTTCTCCATGTTTTTACTATTCCGTTTAGAAAAGAAGAAAATTGGCGTAAAGCAGAAAAAATGATTTTGGAAATTGCCAACCAGGAATGTGCTCCTTATATCGAAAAGGCCAGGGCCAATATGGAAAGAATGGGAAGAAAGGAAGGTCTAGATGTACCTTCTGTTGACCCAAGAGTGACTTATCACGTAGCAAGCTTCGAAGAGATAAAACTAGTTATTCGAATACCGTCTCCTTCTACCCAGAAAGGTAGAGCTGAGCATAGCATTACAAAGAAGTTTCTTGAGAGTTTTTATCCGCACCAGGAAGATTAAATAAAAAGTTAAGTTATCGGGAATTTTGCCGGGCGTTACTTCTCTTATCTCCTTAGGTGTCATTCTAAAGTCTTGAAACATTATTAAAGTAGCTATAGAATTACCATGTTTTAAAATTCTGGAGGAATGAATGGAAGTTGTAAAAAAATCAGGGGACTTAACAATTGTTAAGAAAAGATCTGGAAGATATGGAGTAAAAGATAAGAACGGAAAATGGCTAAATGGACCAGATAAAGTAAAGGTTCTTTTAGGTGAAGGTCTTATCAAGGCAGCAGAACCAAAAGCTGCTCCAGTTGAAGAGGCTCCAGCAGAAGAAGCACCAGTTGCTGAAGCTGAAGCTGAAACTGAAGAAGCACCAGCAGAATAATATTATTTATCTATCGATACAATATTTTTAAGACTAATAAGTCTTTGAGGATTGGCCACTGTAATGTGGCCTTTTTTTGGTCCATATTGAACATCTTTTAGTTTTCTTTCGAAAGTATAACTACCTAAAGTTGGATGAAGCTCTT
>JAONMX010000007.1 GCA_028378565.1 Bacteriovoracaceae bacterium | reverse complement strand
AGTAGTGGGACAATATCAAAAACTTTTAATTTGGTTTTCATTATTACTTGGAATTCAACTAATGATGACTCAAGCATACGCTGCCCAAACTAAAATTTTTGCTGTCACTAATGATGATGATCACAAAAACTATGATCTATATTTAGAAACTGATGATACTGAGAAAGTAACTGGTTTAAAAATGTACGATAAGTCTTTAAAGCAGTGGGAGAGCTTCAATATTAATGGTCTTGAAGACGGTGCCGTTTTAAAGAAGTCTGGAGACCATAAAGTGATTGTTCTTAAGAGTAATGACTTTGAGAAAGATAGAGGTGGTAACTTTAAGGTAGATTATCTATCAAATGGGATCACGGGAAGCCGAAAAGATATGGAAATAACAGTAGATTTTGATGGTCACAAGTGGGCTGCATTCCATGAGGGTGTAAAAATCAATCTCCTAGACTTCAAAGTTAAGAAAGTATTTAGAATAACGGTAGGAATTAAAAAAGTAATCGTTAAGTAATCCGATTAAAATAGTCTGAAGTTTAAATGATATTTGATATGGCCTTGAATGAAGTGGTAACATTATTCAAGGCTTTTTTTATTTAAAATTTCCAAGGAACGGATTTTGTTACTAAGCGATCGTAAGTTTTGGCCACTCTTTTGGACCCAGTTTTTGGGTGCTCTCACTGACAATATTTTTAAAAATTCACTCGTCATGCTGATTACTTACAAAAGTATCGTTGTCTTGGGAATGGGAGCAGGCCTTTTAGTTCCGGCCATTGGAGGGATCTTTATTCTTCCCTTTTTTCTCTTTAGTGCAACTGCAGGACAGATTGCAGATCACTATGAAAAATCCAAAGTTATCAAAGTTACCAAGTTCACAGAGTTTATCATTATTGCCATTGCTAGTTATGGTTTCTACTCTGATAGTTATGGGCTCCTGATTCTCGTTTTATTTTTAATGGGAACTCAGTCTGCATTTTTTGGCCCTTTAAAATATGGTGTCATTCCAAGTCTTGTTGCTAAGGAAAAAATTGTTGAAGCAACGGCTTTTGTCTCAGCAGGAACTTTCTTGGCAATTCTTTTAGGAACAATTATTGGTGGAGTTGTCGTTGATTTTGATCAATATGCATTTGCTCTCACTTTAGTGCTCTTAGGTTTTAGTGGAATAGGGATTATCTATAGTCAGTTTATGGGAAAAGTGAGTGAGCCTAATAGTGGTGTGAAGGTAGATTATACTTTTATTAAACCAACTTGGAATATCATAAAGCTGACGATGAAAAATAAAGAAGTCTTCACCACAGTTCTGGGTATCAGTTGGTTTTGGTTTATTGGAGCTGCCATTCTTTCGTTATTACCAAACCTTGTTAAGACAGTGATGAATGGTTCATCAATTGTTGCTACATTATTTCTTGCTACATTTACTATTGGAATGGGGTTTGGAAGTTTTGTAACAGAGAAAATAAGTAATAAGAAAGTTGAAATTGGAATGGTTCCTATTGCAGCTCTCTTTATGTCCCTCTTCTTTTTTGATCTCTATTATATCAGTTCAAATTGGGTAGCCGCTCCTTACGGAACAGAACTCTTTGGTGTTGCTGAATTTTTTAGTTGGCCTGGAAGTATAAGGGCCATCTTTTCATTGTTTATGATTTGCTCTTTTGGAGGAGGTTATATTGTTCCCCAAATGAGTTATATTCAAGAGATTGCCAATAGAAAAGAATTAGCAAGAACGATCGCTGGTAATAATATCTGGAATGCTCTCTTTATGGTAACTTCAGCAATCGTGGTGATGGTACTTAAGAACTTTGGGATTCCTAACACACTACTTATTGTAGGGATTCTAAATCTAGTAACGGCCTTTTTGCTCTACGCTTATCATAGCGAAAATACTCTTCGGATGTGGATGAAGTTTTTTAGCAAGGTTTTCTATGATGTAGAAGTTAAGGGAGTGGAAAATCTTCCTGAAAATGGATCATATCTCATTGCTTCTAATCATGTGAGTTTTATTGATTGGGTTTTCTTGATGGGAGCAGTCAAGAGACCTATCAACTTTGTGATTGATTGGGCCTATTACTATCTTCCAACTGGTCCCTTTTGGTTTAAGCAAGCAGGTCTTGTTCCCATTGCTACTCGTAGAGAAAGTGAAGAGGTTTTAAAGCAGGCCTTCGAACAAATGTATGAACGCATTGATCGTGGAGTTATTTTAGGAGTCTTTCCTGAAGGATGGATCACTCGTGACGGGGAAATGAGAAAGTTTCAACCAGGTGTTCAAAAAATTATTAAGAACAAACCCGTTCCAATCTACTTATGTGCTATCGACGGACTTTGGGGTTCGATCTATTCTTTCTACGGTGGTAGAGTGATTCTAAAGATACCAAAACTTATTCCTTTTAAAAGAAAGGTGACATTAACATTTTCAGAAGCCATTGAACCAGAGGATTACGATCCAAAGAAAGCGCAGTTATGGATTCAGGATCATGTCACACATTATACCGGTGAGACTATCATTAATGGACAAGGTACAGGAGTTTCTTAGATGGAGTTTTTAAAAGACAGTAGCAAAAATACATATTTTATTCGTCTTGAAAAAGATGAAAACGTTTTTCGCTCACTAGAGAAACTAGCTAAAGACGAAGGACTCACTTGTGCTCATATTAATGGTATTGGTGCTCTCAAAGATGTTGAACTTGGTTTCTATCACCTAGATAAAAAAGAATATCATCGAGAAACTTTCACAGGAGAGTATGAACTCTTAACTTTAGTAGGAAACCTTTCTCTCTTAGATGGAAAGCCTTTTTATCATATCCATACATCCATCGGACTAGAGAACTTCTCTGTTAAAGGAGGACACCTCTTTGACGCCGTTGTTGCAGTCACAGTTGAAATTGAATTAAGAGCTCTTCCTTTTGAAATTTCAAGAGAGATGGACAAGGGAATTGGTCTGAACCTTCTTAATATGTGTCCAGGTCACTAGTGAAAGAAAGTAAGAAAGATAATATAAAAGATAAGGCCATTATTGTGGATATTGACGGAACTCTCGCCGATGTTGAACATCGTGTTCACTTTGTTCAGGCGTCTCCTAAAGATTGGAAGAACTTCAATCAACATATAATCCATGACAAAATCAATCCTTGGTGCCTCGAAATAATCAAGAAATTTAAAAAAGACCAATATAAGATCATTCTTCTCACTGGCCGAACTGATGACTTTCAAAAAGATACAGAAGAGTGGCTTGTAAAGTTTAATGTTCCTTTCGACCTTCTCCTCATGAGAAGTGAGAGTGATCGAAGAGAAGACTTTGAGATTAAAAAAGAAATCTATCAAAATAATATTGAACCAAAATTTGATAGTCTCTTTGTTTTAGAAGATCGCTTAAGCGTTGTGAAAATGTGGCGCTCTCTTGGTCTTACTTGTCTTCAATGTGATTGGGGAGACTTTTAAAATTTTTCTTTTTAGAGTTTTTTCATTACAATAAAAGTATATCTTTTCAAGGATGAAAAAATGAGTAAATACCTTGTTTCTAAGCTACTATTGCTCGCTGTTTTGTTAAATAGCTCATGTGGAGACGCCTTTAAAAAAAATGATGATGCTCCTAAGCAACCTCCAACTTTTTCCGGCTGGTCTGCTCAAATGTCTGCACCTAAGCTCATTGAAAATGAAGAGTTCACTCTTGGTCGAGAAGTATGTAGCTCACTATTAGCAAAGGCCTCTAAGCTAAGAACTTATAGCTCTAATGACTTGGTTTTTAATTTTAATTTAAAACAAAAGAAATGTTTCCAGTCCACTATTGATAGAATTGCCTCTGCTACAATGAAAAATAAAGGTGATGATGACTATGAATATACTTCTAACTCAAGGTCAAATGAGATTTTCTTTGAAAAAATTTTAACAAATAAAGATTCTCGTCTTGATAGTTTTTGTGAAGTGATTTTGGATTCATCAAATAAGAGTGTTAATAATACCAAAACAATAGGCCTTAATCGGCTACAAGTAACTTTTTATGAGGCTCAAAAGAAATATTGGGTTCAGATCACAGAGTTTGCCACTGGAAGTGACTCAAAATTCTACCCTTATTTAGTTGAGAGAATTCAAGTTCTGACTTCTTACGATGCTCCTAATAATGATGTGATTGGTTTTATTCCAGAAAGAGCACAGAGTAGGCCATGCTCAGATAAATCAACACAGTACAAACTTCAAATTAGAAATTAATTCGATCCAAGTACTACGACCATTAAGATAAAGGTCACCATCAAGATGATGGTTGGTCCGTATTTAAGAATTTTTAGGTCTCTATCCTGAGACGATGTTGATGTCTTCTTCATAACTAATCCTTTCTTCCCAATGTTATTAAATGCAAGAGAAAGGCCACCTTTTCAGGGCCAAAATGACTCTGGTATGGAGATTTTTCAAAGGATATTGCCATATTTAAGGATAAGTGGTGCCGAGAGATCACCACCTGATTAGTGCCATTTAGGGCATAATACAAGTATTCTTGGCACCTAAAAACACAGGTAATCACTTTAGTTTTTTATCTAAACTACCGAAAAGACGATATATATCAACTCTTTTCGTTTGAGTCTCTTTAGGAGACCTGATTAGTTATAAAATATACTAGTAATGAAAATTAGTGGAACTGAGTTCCTCATTAAGGAGTGGCCTATGAAAAAGGCAAAACTATTTAATATTTTTAAAATTATCTCTACTCACTTAGCAACCTATTGTTTGTTGTTAACTTCCTTTGCTCCGGTGGCAACACTTGCAACGGAAACAGGTGAGTCCGAAGCAACAGCTACTCCAGCACCAACAGTTGATATGTCTAATATGACGGAAGCTGATATTCAAGCGATGAACGAAGCTGACCCAACAACTGCTCAAGTTACGGCAGCAGCAGTTGATGATAGTAATAATGGACAATCTAATCTTGATGAAGTTGATGCCACAACATCAATGTGGATTGCGGTTATTTCAGGAATTGCTATTGGTTATGTTTCTGCTTCAATGCTTCGAGTTTGTAAAAAAATCACTACTGATATGTATATAGCTGCAGCTGCAGGTATTGTTTATATTTATGGTGAGATTCAAGCGACCATAAAAGATAAAGAAACTAGAGAAGAAATTGAAGATGCCTATGATAAATGTAAGAACGAAGAAGCCGATTGTCAGACCGGTGCTCTTGAAGCAGAGATGGCAAGTTATGATGAAATTCAAGAAACAGCTGATGAAAAAGCAAAACTTCACGAATATTCAGCTGCAGCACTTATTACCGCCGCTGGTTTAGCTCTTTATAAAGGAATGGGCGAAGAAGCTGCTGGTGCTGCATGTGCTACAGATCTTCAAGTGACATCAGGTGCACTTGCTTCAACAGCTCCAGCATGGTGTACAGCTAAATATATTCCTATAGTTCCAACAGACACAAATGCAGTACCGCGTGCTGCTTGTATCACTGATTTAGAGAAATGTGCAACTGGCCTTGCTGGAGCATTAGGATTTACTCTAGAGGAAGCAGCTATAAAAAGAACACCAACTCTATCTTCAGTACAATTTGCCGGACGTGAAAAAGCTTTAGCAGTTGAGAAGAGTACAAGGGAGGGTGCTTGTATTGGTCCTGACTCTAGTGCTCATCCAAAGGTTGCTGCTATAAAAGCTCCTTGTATGCAGTATGCTACTTTCGCAAGTGGCAACCAATCTATATGTGAGTTTACTGCTCTAAGTGTTGTTTCTACTCCTTATGGCCCACAAATATTTGATTCAAAGAGAACTGATAATTTATTAAAAAAATGGTTCGAGTTAAAAGTAGAGAAAAATAAAAAGTTACACGCGTTGATTCCTAATGATAAGAAGCGTAGTCAATTTGTTGAGTTCTGGAGAAAGGCGTATTTTGAAGGAATGGATATTTATTCACCAGAGGCCCAAGCAGGACTTGAGAGCTTTTCTAGTTATATGGGGTTTGCTGGCGCAGCAGTGGGACTTTGGTTAGGTCTAAAGAAAACAACAGATACTTCTTTTAACTTGTTTATAGGTACACCTCTTGGAAGAGCAACATTCTTTGGTGGAATGGGTGCACTTGTTTATTACTCAGCGACAGTTACAAGAGATATTGCTGAGCAGGCCAAGACAAATTCCGATAAAATTAAGTCAGTTCTTAATAATTTTAAAGATGATAATGAAGGAACAGAAATCGAAAGACAGGGCAGACAAAGACAAGATGTGGTGACAACAACAGGTACGACGACAGCTGCTGGAAATACTGCGGTTGATGATTCAGGTGGAACACCAGAATTATGTGCAAATGGCTCTAATGCTAGTGGTGGCTGTAATCAAATACCAGGAGTTGGCTCAGGAGATACAAGTTTTCTCAATGGCTTTTTAGGGTCAAATGGTGCTTCTGGATTAATGCAGGTAGCGAATGATGCTAATAATGGATCACTAAGTCCTTCCAGTAATGAGATTGTAAATAGTAGCGGTGGTCAGGGTGCCATTGCTCTTAAAAAACTTAGAAAAATGAAGAAGGATTATTTAAGTAAGCTTAAGAAAACTGATGAAAAGGCTTTTGATAACTTTAATAAATTAGATAAATATGCAGGAAATGCAATTCAAGCAGGAGTTAGTAAAGTACTTAAGAAAAATAATGTGACCCCAGGTCAGTTCTTAGCAGCAGTTGGAACAGGGAAGATGCCAAGTGCTGACGATGCTAAGAAGAATAAGAGAGTTGCTGCTATTTCAAATAGTATTAGTGGAAAGAAAGTTGGAAGTGTGAGCCTTGGTGGAAGTGATAAGTCCTCTAAAGCTTGGAAGATGAATTTTGATTTTGATGATAAGGCCAAAGAAGAGGTTACTGCTGTGAGTGGAAATGGTGGTGATCTCGGCTTAAGTGAAGACAATGGTACAACGATTGGTTCTCATGATGCTGATGATATTATTGGAAGAAATCAGAATATCTTTGATGAGATTACTAAACGCTATATCAGAACTGCTTATCCGGTGCTTCTTGATCGACTATAAGTTTTAAAGAAATGAATTGATGTTGAAAACAAGAATTGCACCGACCCCTAATGGTCACTACCACTTAGGAAATATTTATAACTTTATATATACCGCATGGTGGGCAAGGCAAAATCAAGCCGAGCTCCACCTGCGTATTGATGATCATGACTTCCAAAGATCAAAAGATATTTTCATAGAAGAAGTTTTTGATGCTCTAAACTTATTAGAAATTAAAACCCTCGGTCCAAAAAACTTAGGGGACTTTAAAAAAAAATACTCTGGGCAATTGAAGAGAGAACACTATCGTAAAAAGTTAGATGAATTTCAAAGTAAATTTGGCTGTGATTGTTCAAGAAAGGATATTGGGAATCTGCCTTATCAAGGAACGTGTCTGCAAAAAAACTTTTCCTTTGAAAAAATGAAGACATGCTTACGCTTTGATTGTAAGAAATTTCATTATCCTATTCTTTGGCGCAAAGAGGATATTCCATCTTATCAATGGAGCAGCCTTATAGATGATCTTGAATTAGGAACAACTCATCTTATAAGAGGGGAAGATCTGCAGGAGAGTTCTTATATTCAAGCAAGTCTTGCTCGTGAGTTGGGAGTGAACTTTATCACTCCTGATAATATGTTCCATCACTCGCTTCTCGTTAATCAAGAAGGAGAGAAGCTCTCAAAGAGTAATAAAGCATCTAGTGCTTTACCTCTTCTTAGGTCGCCTGATTCTAGGAGAGATGTTATTCGTCATTTTTCAAAATTTGCTCTAGGAGTGGAAATAGATAGCTTAGAGGAGCTATTTCAACAAGAATATCCATTAAAAACAGATAGTTAAGTCTCCTTTCTTTTTTTCAATATGTTGGACGAGAGTTGGTATTTAGAGGTAGAATGATTTCCAGTAGGAGATCGGTGATGATTAATTTTCCTTGGTCAAAGCTTCATGCGTCCACAATTCGAGTTGAAAAGTTAGATGAGAAAATCATTGGTCGTCTTTTCTATCTCTATCAACATTATTATGAAAATACTTCTATTGAGGTATTTGAAAAAGATCTAAAAGAAAAAACTCATATTATCTTATTAAAAAATAGAAAAGGTCAAGAGCAAGGCTTTAGTACTCTTACTCGTAGAGATATTGAGGTAGAGGGACGTAGTTATCATGTCCTCTATAGTGGAGATACAATTATTTCTCCTGATTATTGGGGAACTGCTGCTCTTACGATGGAGTTTTTAAAAAATATTATTTCCGCTAAAGTAAAAAGACCTTTCTCACCAGTTTATTGGTTTTTAATTAGTAAGGGTTATAAAACTTACTTGCTACTTGCTAATAATTTTATCAATTACTATCCACGTTATGATAAGCAGACTCCTAAAAGAGAAGAGAAAATGTTGAAGTCTATTTCAGATAGCTTTTTTCCATCTGTTTATAATGAAGAGACAGGATTGTTAACATTTGATCGTAGCTCTCATGAAAAGTTAAAATCTTTTGTGGCACCTATTACTGATGAGATGAAAGTTAAATATCCTAAAATTGCATTCTTTGAAAAGAAGAACCCTGATTGGATGATTGGAGATGAGCTTGCCTGTATTGGACGTGTGGATCTCTCTCTTGTCATTGTTCACCCTTTTAAGATCTTAATGAAAAAAGGCAAAAAGCTTAAATCAATTGGTGTAGAGTTTCTTGCTAGTCTAGCGAAATGAGTACCTTTCATTTTTTCATTGAAAAAATTCTATCAAAAAAACATCATGCTTTTGAGCAATCCTTATATCATCCACAAAAAGTAATGGACCAAAAATTAAATCAATGGTTGCAGCGCTTTGACCGACGGCTTGAGGATTTCAAAAATACTCCAGCTCAAGACTTCTTTACTCAAAAAGAAAAACTTCTCACCCATAATTCTCATACTGCTCGTTGGGAGCCTACTAGTGGTTCCACAGGAAAGACTAAGTGGATTCCCTATAATCAATACTTTCTTGATGAGCTAGATAATATGAGCGCCCCGTGGATTTATGATCTTTATAAATCTTATCCAGATATTAAAAAAGGAAAACATTATTGGTCTTTATCATGGCTTCCAGAAGAACTGAGAAATCAAGAGTTACAAAATGAATTAAAACTCTTTCCTTGGTATAAGAGATTATTTATGGGACAGGTCATGGCACAAGATCCTCGTAATGCTTATGTGGAGACAATTGACCTTGCTCAAAAATGTGCCTTAATTTCAATCTTAACGAAGAATGTCTCTTTGATTTCTGTTTGGTCACCAACATTTTTTATCAGACTCTTAGAATTACTTTTAAATAACTACCAAGAAATTGTTTTTCATTTAAGTGTTAGAGATTTATTTGATTGGTGTTACGGAAAGCAAACGAGCTTTATCTTAAAGCAAATGGAATCACTTAATCCTAAAAGCTTAAAAGACCTTGTGCCACTTTTTCCAAATCTTAAGCTCATAAGCTGTTGGGAAACAGGACCGAGCCAAAAATGGGCCTTACAGTTAAAAGAGCTTTTTCCAGACGTTATCTTTCAAGGAAAAGGTTTGTGGGCCACAGAAGGTGTGGTCTCAATTCCTTTTCAAAAGATGTATCCATTGGGCATTGGTGGTCACTTCTTAGAGTTCCTAGATAAAGATGAAAATATTTTACAAGTTTCCCAATTAAAAGAAGGGGACATTGTCTCCCCATTAATGACCACGGGAAGTGGGCTTTGTCGTTATCACCTTGGTGACAAGGTACAAGTCACAGGTTTTCTACATAAAACTCCTTCAGTAGAGTTTTTGGGAAGAGATAATACCGTTGATCTTGCGGGTGAAAAGCTAGGTGCTCAGAAGGTGAGTGAAATAAAAAAGGTATTCCAACAAAAGTTTTCTCATTTAACATGGATCTCACTAGTGGGAATAGGAAGTATTACGAATCCTCACTATCAACTTATTGTAGAAGGGGTTGAGAAAGAAGAGCTAATAACAGAGTTTTTAGAAAAGGAATTAGCTAATATTCATCATTATAAAGTTGCAAGAGAATTAGGACAGCTCTCCGCTAGCTCGGTTCGTCTTGTAGATAATGGGTTAAAGGCCTATTATGAATTATGTTATGAAAAAGGAACTCCTGACGGGAGTATCAAAGTGGAAGTTTTAAAACAATTATGAGTGACTTAATTTCTAGAGACGGACATTTAATAAATAATTGGTATATAGCATGTCTTGAAAGTGACCTTAGAGGTGGTCCTATTCAAAGAACGCTCTATGATCAAAAGATAGTTCTCTTTAAAAATAAGAAAGATCAAAAAGTTTCTGCTTTCATTGATAGATGCCTTCACCGAATGGCAAAGCTTAGTGAAGGTCGAGTTGAAAATAACTGTCTGGTTTGTCCTTATCACTCTTGGCATTACGATGAAAACGGTGAAGTAACGAAAGTGCCTTCTGAAGGACCAACTGGTTTAAAAGGTAAGAGAAAGATTAAATCTTTTCCTTGTGAAGTCAAAGATGGAGTTGTTTGGTTATGGATGGGTGCAGATGAACCATCAAGTTCGCCAACTTGGGACTTTCCTTACTATGGTGAGAAAGGTTGGATTCACTATTATATGGTTACAGACTTTAATAATGAAGTAACAAATCTTGCTGAAAACTTTATGGATGTTCCTCATACTGTAAGTGTTCATAAAGGTTGGTTTCGAAATGAATCACTAAAGAAAGTTCCCATGACCACGGCCACAAGTGAGGGGAGTGTTCTTGTCTCTTACCATCAACCCGATGATAATATTGGAGTTCTTATTCGGCCTATTCTTAACCCGAAAAATGAACCGATGGTTCATACGGATAAATATATTTTCCCAAATATTACAAGGGTCGACTATTCTTTTGGCAGTCATTACAAATATGTCATTAACAGTCAGATTACACCTGTAAGTACCATGAAAAGTAGAGTCTACACTTATATTGCTTACAAAATTCCCGTGATAGGAAGTTTTCTCAAACCATTCATTTCCTATTATACAAGAAAGGTTATTGAGCAAGATGTTTGGATTATGGATGTTCAGAGTGAAAACTATGAAAAAGAAATTCAAAACCCTCGTTTTCAAAGTACTCCAGCCGACGAGCCCCATATTCAAATTGAAAAATTAAGAGATTATGGCATTGCTGGGGATGAGAAGGTTTTCTCAACTTCTAAAAGTGTCGATACTGATATCTGGATTTAATTAGAAAAGTCTTCGCTATTAATAAGAGCTTCAAATTCAGGATCCATAGGTTTTGGAGCTTGTTGTTCAACCTTAGTTAAACCTTTCCACATGCGAAAATAAATTTCCCAATAGGTTGGGCGATACTTTGATTTGTCCACAAAACTCTCAAGATACAGCCAGCTTACATGGGGATGTTGATGATGGGCCAAGTGATGATGATAGTTCAGAAAAAAGTATTGTGTCCATTTAGAAACGCGTAAGTTCCATGCACCATTTCTTATATCACGATCTGTATAAGCATGATCTGAATATTGAAGACCTGACCATTGAAAAGCAAAGGCCGCGTAACAAAGAAGCCATGACCACCAAGTGAGTCCTAGTAAAAGAAAAAGAGAAACTTGAAAACAAAGTGAAAAGAATACTTCCAGTCTCATTTTTAACATTTCTTCTTTAGGAAGTCCTTCTAGGTGTCTTAACATTCCGGCACCACCCATTCGTCCAATTTTATAACTTTTCTTTCCACTAAAAACTCCATTGATTAAAGAGTTAGGATGAATCATAAGCCATAGAGCACCAATGCCTGGGTTGGTCCAATAGACACCGGTAAGAATAAAATAGAGCATAATGGTTTTTAGGGTTTTTGAATCGTTGTCATGATAGGCCTCAAACATTTCAAAGTCGGTTCTATTTTGACGATGGTGATTAAGATGACATCTTTTTTGAAAGGTAAAACCTGTTGGAAAGAAAGCTGCAAAAATATTTCCAAAAATATAATTGATAATTCGATTGGTATGAAAAGAGCTGTGTACTGTCTCATGAAGAAAACCAAAAAGTGTATTTCCCACAAAACTAAATAAAAAGATACATAATAGCTTTATCCAAATATTTGGAATATGAGTTGTTGCCCATAGTAAAAAAAGAGCAGCTGCAATGGAGATGATAGCAATGAAGATATTAAGCTTATTAGGAGGAGTGATATCAACTCCCTGATAAAGGCGTTTATTGCTCATTAGTTCTCCCATAAGCTTCTCCATACTTGTAACAATTCTGTAAGTACCAATCTCTTATTTTTGGTAAGTGATGAAGTCCAGCATTAGGATGTATATGATGAATACAATGGTAGCCGATATTGTGCGGTCCTAGAATTAGTTTTTCATACCATGAAAGGTGATGATCAAAGGTAGACTCAATCATCGTGTAGACACTTCTGCTATCCACAACATCATATTCATGTTCAATAAGAAGTCGGTAAATACAAAAGGTTCCCGCCACTGGTAACACAATGTAATAGGCGTAAATCATAAAAGGAAAGAGAGTGGCCAAATAGGCCAATGTGATATGAAAAAAGAGAAGAGGAAATTCTTCTTTTAAGTTTCTGATCACTTCTTCGTCGTTTGTAAGATCTTCTTTTGAAACTTCTTGTAAAAAAGTTCTTACGTAGAAATTTCTCAAGCTTGGAATAAAGAAGGCGAGACTACCAACAAGACTTCTCGTAATCCAAAATGGAACAAAGAGCGGCCCTTTTTTAAAAGTTAGCCAAAGTCTTCCAAGAGGTGAACACTTCTTATTAATATTAAAATAAGGGTCATTATCCATAAGAGTGTTTCGATGATGTTTGAGATGATGGTAGGCCATGGCATTTATCGTCGTTCCGAGTGGGTAGCCAAGCATTATTTCTAATGTTCTAAATTTCCAATTTTTCTTTATGGGATTCATATGGCTTAGTTCATGGATAAGAACTCCGAAGGCATGAAAACGCCCAGCAATAATAATAACCCAGATCGGATAAGTATAATAAGGAAGGTGATACATAGCGAACCAAGAGGCAATAACGATGGAATAGTCAAAGAGTGCTCTTTTTGTAATTTCAAAAAAGCAAGGGCCACGCAAAAGCTCACTTGGCACATCACTTCTTTTAAAACTTGTTAATTCCCGATTCACTATCATCAACTCCATTCACGCCACAAATATTATACCTTTTCTGTAATGTGAATTCAACGAGGAATTAGATGATAAAAACTGTAAAAAGCTTTTAACTCAAGAATTCTAATATGCTATTATTATTGATATGAATGATTTTTCACTACCAGATAAAGAACGGCTCAAGGCCATTGCCATATGGGGAATGATAGCAACTGTCGCCTTTCCTTTGATTTATGGATTTACCAATAACTATGCCAGTAAGAGTAGTGATCTCTACCATATGTATACGCAGTGGGAATTATCTCTACCATTGATTCCTTGGATGATTATTCCCTACTTAAGTTTAAACCTACTTTTTGTTGTGGCCGCCTTTGTATTAAAAAGTCCAAGGGTGGTAAAGGCCTATTGTCTTTCTCTCGTACTTGGAGCTTTTTTAGCAGGAATCATTTTTATTCTATTTCCAGGAAAGTTAGGATTCGTCAGGGAAGGGGCACCTTACTTTACGGCCATTTTTGAAGGTATGTACTCTATAGATCAACCTCATAATTTATTTCCAAGTCTCCATGTTACTTATAGTTCTTTAAGTATATGGGCCATGCTAGAGCAATCAAAGAATAAGATCTTTCATGGTTTTCTATGGGGATGGCTTTTCTTGATTAGTTTTTCTGTCGTATTTGTACACCAGCACCATCTCTTTGATATTGTTTCAGGTTGGTTCTTGGCCTTATTTATTTGGAAGGTCTTCTATTCTAAATTATGGCCGAATAAACTTAAGCCCGCTTATATTTGGTAGTGTAAAGTTTAATTTATCTATTTAAGATTTCTTTAGACTAAATGCTCTCGTTAAACAAACATCTCCAAAGAGACTGAAGGCGAAGCCAATGGCCATAATTGGTCCAAATTCTCTTGGGGGAGCAAAGTAGCTGGCCATGAACATTAAGCAACTAAAGCTTAGAAGAATTCCCATCTGAATGGCACAGTCTTGATGTTCTAAAATGCCATGGCTTCCATTTTTGTTATCTTTATTCTGATGGGCAAAGATCATTTGAATACCATTATCACCAGTTAAACCCACCATCATGGTGACAAAGACACAACTGAGAAAGTTTATTTGTATCTCAAAGATTCCCATTAATATTAAAAGAGAACTTGGCCCCCATAAACTAGAAAGAACAAACATGATGGGGTTCGTTACTTTATAAAGCCACGCTAAGAAAAGTATTAAAAGACTAACAAGTAAGAGTGAAGTCCCTAAACTCTTGATGAGACCAAGGGGAACTTTTTCCATAAATTCAGAGTAAGCAATAATTTCGCCAATAAGCTTACAGTTGTTTTTACAAATGCTTTCAATCTTTTTCTTTGTATTGGTAAAAAAGTAAAATTCGGTATTTTTAAAATATAAGAGATATCTTTCTTGAAAAAACTCAGTCATATAGCGATCTTTTATATCAGAGGTTCGGATATCAATTTCAATAGCATCCTTATATCTTTGATTTTCGCCAGTAGTATAAAATTCGAGGATATTATCTAGTCTTTCAATTTTTTCAATATTTTCTATTTCCTTTAACTTTCTATATACCTCTTCTTTAATTTCTTCTTCTAAGTTTTCATTGAAAACGATACTTGCTTGTCCTTCCCAGTTCCTCGTTGCTTTTAAGTACTGAAAGTCTTTATTTATTTGATGATCCTTAGGAAAAAGCGAGAGAGGGTTATCACTTACTTTAAGATTTAGAAGAATAAGAATACTAATGGGATAGATAATAAAAAAAGAATAAGCAACTTTCTTCTTTGGTGTGAACTTTTGTATGTATTGAGACCACCTCTTTGAACTTGAGATAAAAGATTTTTCAGGATTAACAAGGGATTTTACTTTAAAAATTTTCAAAAGAGCAGGCAGTAGGAAAAAGGTGGCCATCCATTCTAATATGGCACCAATAGATGCCCATAGCCCAAAGCGTCCGACAATTTCTATATCACTAAATAATAGTGACCCAAAACCTATGACTGTTGTTAAACTGGTGAAGAGGCTAGGGATAAAGAGGTTTTTTACAGACCTTGAAATATCGTTACCTTTTAAACCTTGATGACAAAGGTAAAAATAGTCCTCAATACTGGCCACAGCAATCATGGTAAACAAACCTGATGAAAGAATCTCCATAGGAAATTGAAACTTGGCCATCATGCCGTGAAGAAGTAGACCTGACCAGAGGAGACTTACGATAAAGAAGCTTCCAGACTTCCATGTACCAAATAACACTCTAAAAACAACAAAGAGAATAATGAGAAATATTAAATTTAATTTAAAATTAAATTGAATTCCTTCAAATGCAAAAAAAGTAAAAGCACCAGGACCCACAAACTTGATACTTGAAATTTGAGAGAAGGTTTCACTTAAGCTTTTACGAATCGACTTAATGGCCTTGGGGTTAAACTCCCCGAACTTTTCATTTTCCATAGGGTCTAGGTGGAGTTCTAATGCAAAGTCTAAGTTTCTGTTGGATGTTAGTAAATTATTCCAAGGAGATGTATAAAGTTTTTCAAGGTCTGAAATACCATTTTCAGGACGTATTAACTTCTTATATGTAATTCTTTGAAAGCTTGTCTCGGGATAGACAAAATTAAATGCGCTTACAATTCTATTAACACTGTAGTCTTCTCTTAAAATTTGTTCTGACCAATTATTAATTTCTTCGAGGGGAAGATTTGAATCTTTAGCTGCAAATATAAGAAAGACTTCACTTTTTAAATTGAACTGTTCTTTAAGGATTCTGTAATTCTTAGCTGAAGGCATATTGGTATCAACTAGCTCAGTCATACTAACAAGAATCTTTAAATCCTTTAAAAAAAGTGAGAAATACAGGAGTAGAGTGGTCAGGCATAGCAAATTAATCTTTGGAAAATTCAAAGGAATTTGGCTTAAGTCTTTTATTTGCTTGAAATCACGTAGCTTCAGAAATCCCTTCCCATTTCAAAATCAATTATATTGAGTTATAATATCTTGTAGGTTTAGATATTGTAATACCTACTATAAAATAGAGAAAACTAATTTAATTTTTTATTCATCCAATAAGGGGCCATTCTATGAGTCAGTTTTTAAAACTAATGTCTATTCTAGCATTAGGGTTTAGTTTTAGCGTGAACGCTAAGATTGATGTTGCTAAGTATAAAAAGTATTTTTCTTGGACGAGTTCTAAAGAAATGCCTAAAGCAGTTAAAAAAGCAAGAAAGAGAAGAGTTGGAAGAAGCTTTGCTTCTAATAATGTTGATCTCTCTCACATGAGTAAAGAATATAAAGAGATGAGAGATAAAGTGATTGGTGCTAAAAGTGCTGATGAGCTTCATCAAATGATTTTAAATTTTGAAAAGAAGATGGATGCATATCCAGCTGATGCTAAATTTTTGGCCAGTATGCTTGTGACTCTTAAGCCATTTAGAGGAATTGTTTATAGAATGATTCCACTTGTTGAAAAACCAAGAATTACTCATAGCTTTCTTAGAAATCAAGTTAAGACTATGGCCTCAAATATGAGAGTTTATTTACCAACTGAGCATTGGGAAGCAGGCTTTGCTTATATCACTCAGCCTTATTCCGATAATGGAGAAGTTGTTAAGCAATTCACTCATCCTAAGCTTTTTTCAAAAGATAAAACTTCAGGAGTAATTAAGTTTCAAGAATATGTTGCTACAGATATTTATCCAGCAATTGCTGATTCAGCAAAAATAGTTGAAGAAATAGAGTTTGAAAAAGCAATTATTTGGGATAATAAAATTGTCTTTGGTCCAGAATCATTTCAGGATGAAATTCTTGAGAATCGTTACCGTTATATGCAAGAAGGAGAGCGTCGTCTTGCTCTAAGTTCACTTCATATGGGACTTCATTATATTACTTATTTCAATTCTTATAATATTGAAGGAAGTCTTAAGCTTTCAAAAGATATTGGAAAACTATATGGTGTTGATGGTTTCTTTGGGGGAGCAAACTCTAGAGAAGGAGCTCCAAGTTATAAAGTTTCAAAGCAGGTGAATAAGTACAAGGATCTTTATACCATTAATGATATGGGACAGACTTATATGGAACTTAGCTTTAAGCACTTACAAGAAGGTGTGAGACAACTAAGACTGGCCAGAGAAGAGCTTCGTAATGAAGCCCCTAATCGCCTCTTTGTTCTAAATACAGGGAGATTAGATCCTTGGGATGAGAACTTTGAAAAGACAATGGCCAATATTGAATGTGCTATTGAAGACGTTGATGGAGACTCTAAGGTATGTAGTGTAAGAAGTGCGATTACTGGTGAAACAGTAAAAGTTGATCTTAGAAAATTTTACTATAATCCTCCAACAGATATGAAAGATCTTATGCCAATTGCTTGGGACACTGAGAAAACAAAAATTAAAAATAAGAAACTTGGTGTTTCTTATCCAAACTACTTTTGGGGACTTCCTACTAAGTGGAATGCAAAAGCATATTCAAACTACTTTCCTGAAGCTGGAGCAAATTCTGACATGAGAAAATATGTGAGAGTGATGAGACAATCTTGGGGTGGAGAAATGTTTGGTGCTCCTCTAGCAATGTTTGTTGAATAATTAAACTAATTGCATATCAAATGATAGAGGGCCATTCACTTGGCCCTTTTTTTTGTCCAATTTATCAACTTCTTGATTAAGCTTAATACTGTAGATACCCATCTCAAGTTTTTCAGTGAAGAACGGATAACCAATATTTTCAATATTTTCAAAGTCTAAATTACAATAAGAAATAGAGTCAGAACCCTTACAATGTTCTAACAAGTAGAGAAATAAGTTCTTTAATATCTTCTCTTTTTCTTTTGAAGTTAAATTCTCTTTAAAGTTTATTTGGTTTAAGTAGATTATATTAAGATTACTATAGGGCTTAGGTGCCTTTTTAAAGTGAAAGAGCGGTAAGTGTGACAGAAGACTGCTGACATACTTTATACTCGAGCTGATTCTATTTAATTGAATAGTTTTATGGGCACTGGGGTCCCAAAAAGAAGTTACTGCTAAGAGCTCTCCTTCAAAGTAGACTTTTATGAAGTTACTTTCATCAAAGTTTTGCCAATGCTTGAGTCGATAAGAATATTCATTTTTCCAATCCAGACCAAACTTTCTATTGCCCTCAATTTCTTCTACAAAACTCATTTCTATAGAAGAGAGTGCACCTGTCTTCAGATGAAACTCTTTTTGTCTAGGCAAGTAAGGATATCGTCCAATCACATTCACCATGGTGAATGCATTTTCAAGCTGATATTGAACTTTTTCCACCTTACCTTCAACTAAAGTATTATTACTTCTTGCGTTTGAATTCATAAGGGCTGAGTAATAGTGTTGGCAATTTTGTGTTTCTTTCATATTCGGAGAATTTTTTAGAAAGTCTTGATAAAACTTTCTCCAAATAACAATGGCCCTCTTATCAAGTGAGATACGAAGATCTCCTAGATAGCCAACAGTGGTTAATTTTTGATCCACATAGGCTTGATGGTAGCTCATGGAGGCCATCCCTTTTATTTCCCCTTTTAGCTCTATGAAGAGCACTAAATAGTTCTCACTTCTTGCCCTAAGTAAGGAGAAGAAGTCATCTGAGCGCTTATAGATGACGGCATCTTTAGCGTTATTTAGTTGAGACTGATTAAAATACTCAAGAATTCGTAAATTATCTTCACGAGTGGCCAATTTTACATTGGAATAAGCTTGGAGAAGCATGTCGAGTTTCATATAATTATCACTCATAGGTCTTAATAATAGACCTATCAATTACAAAAGCACAAGGAGCTCATGAGTGGAGCAGACCATTGGTAGTATTTATAACAAGTATCAAAAACTAGATCCAAGATACTTTGTTCTTTTTTTACTGCTCACTTACAATATTTTAGGAATGACGGTCCTTGGTTTTAATAGAATGCCTTATCAAGTACTACTGACTGCCGTTGCCTGTTTAGTTTTACAGTCTTTCTATACATTCATTTTTTATAAAAAGTTTGAACTTTCACTAAGCGTTCTCATTACAAGTCTAGGTCTCTGTCTGCTGGTCAACTACGGTCACAGTTATTGGTATCCTCTCGTTCCTGTTTATTTGGCAATTTCATCGAAGTACGTCTTTACCTTCAAAAAGAGACATAAATTAAACCCTGCTTTAATGGGGGTTGTTCTGTCATTGCTCATAACAAATGAATTTATTTCCGCAGCTCCTGCCTATCAATGGAATGGTATTGGATCAATGAGTTTATTTATTGGGATGCCAGCGGTTCTTTTTTTCATGCCTAAGATAAATAGAACACCTCTGGTACTAAGTTTTCTTGCAGTCTTCACGTTACAAATATTACTTAGATCTGTTCTGATAAAACATTATTTACCATTTGAAACTTTATTCATTGGTACGATTTCATCACCCGCTTTCTTTCTATTCACCTTTTTTATGATCACAGATCCTGCGACTACGCCTAACGGTAAAAAGGATCAGATTATTGCAGGGATATGGCTAGCTCTGTTGGATCTTTTCTTTCATCTTTTTAGAAGTTATCACACATTCTTTTATGCAGGTTTAACCTTTGGAGCTTATAAGCTTTTACAGGCCCACTATAGAGAATCTAAGAATTGGCCATCATTAGCGAGTTACTTAAAAGAAGCGTTCTATCTATCAGGCTATTATAAAAAACTTTTTCAAGTGCTGCTCTTAGGTCTAATTGGACTTGGTATTCATCACTTTATTGTTCAAGATAAATTACTTCTAACTGTGAAGCCAAACTTTTCTTTTGAAAGAATTAGTGCTGAGCAATCAGGACTCAAGTTTGATAAAGGAGAAATCTTTGAGCAAGTTGATCCAAGAGTTCAACATATGGGTAAATGGATCTTGGCCATCACAGATGGGGTCGCTCTTTCTGATGTGAACAACGATGGTCTTCTTGATATTTTTATGACAAATGGTCATAAGAGAAAAAATCAGAGGAATATGTTCTTTATCAATCAAGGAAATTTCAAGTTTAAGCCTTTTGAGATTAAAAATATTTCCGAAAAAGGACGAGACTTTAAAAAGTTTGGTGTTCCTTCAAATGCTTTCTTTGTGGACTATGATAACGATGGAGATAAGGATCTCTTTATTACTTATGCTTTTGGAACAGAAGGTACCAGCAGACTCTTTAAAAATATGTTAAATGAGGACAGTAAACTTTCATTCTATGATGCAACTGAAGAACTAGGGATTTCCAAGTTTTCAAATAGTGCCACTGCTAATTTCTTTGATTATAATCGTGATGGTAAGCTTGATCTCATTG
The DNA here is from genome assembly GCA_028378565.1 of Bacteriovoracaceae bacterium. Lineage (GTDB taxonomy): Bacteria > Bdellovibrionota > Bacteriovoracia > Bacteriovoracales > Bacteriovoracaceae > JAAEST01. The sequence goes on along the minus strand of JAONMX010000007.1, from coordinate 29,468 downwards.
TAGGAAATACTATCGCCACTCACTTACCAGACTATAAAACTCCTACGAAGCTAGATTTATTCTCTCTACCTAAAGAAGAATTTGATGGTGATAGAAGAATGTATAACTTTATGCATGATTCTTGGCATATGGCCAACAACGGAGCAGTGAATCCTCTTTATATTCAAGATGAAAATGGCTTTAAACAAATTGATCCTCAAGAAGTTGGTATGCCTGAAACAAGGTGGACTATGGCCATTGGAACTGGGGACTATAATCAAGATGGCTTTACCGATTTATATTTTGCCAATGACTTTGGACCAGATGATCTTTTCTTAAATAAAAGAGGCAATGGCTTTCAAAATATCAAAGGTGATGTTTTCGGAACCATAGGAAGAGATACCTACAAAGGAATGAATGCTACTGTTGCTGACTTTGACGGTAACGGGTTTGTTGATGTTTATATTTCCAATGTTCATCAACCTCTTCAGGCGGAGGGAAGTTTACTATGGACTTTCTCTCCAGCACTTAAAGGGGATAAATTTGTTCCCATCATTGAAGATAAGGCCACTTACTCAGGTGCCCTTAATGAAAACCGATTTGGTTGGGGAGCAGGAGTAGGGGATTTTAATAATGATAGCTTACCTGATCTTGCTCAGGCCAACGGCATGGTTGATAATAAGTTTGATAAAATTTCTGATGACTGTCCAGATTATTGGTATATTAATGAAAAGCTTGCCCGCAGTCCGCCATCTATTCATCGCTTCATTGATAAGTGGGGAGATATTAGAGGAACTTGTATTCATGGATTTGAAAAAAATAGACTCTATATGAATAGAGGAGTTGAACATCGTCCTCAGTTTATCGATGTCGCCGAAACTATTGGTATGGATCAAGTTGGTAACTGGAGAGGAATGGCCGTTGGTGATCTAGATAACGATGGAGCACTGGACTTAGTGGTCTCAAGTTTATATCGAGACCCTCTTGTTTTTAAAAATATTCTTGATGAGAAAGGAAAACAAAACGCTTGGTTTGGGCTAGACCTAACAAGTATGAAGAGTCATTGTAACCGTGAAGCCATTGGTTCTACTGTAAAAACTTATATCGATCTCAATGGAAAAGAAAAAATTCTTGTTCATGAGAAAACTTTAGTAAACGGTTTTTCTGCTCAGTCAGATACCAGACTACATATTGGTATTGGGAAAGGAAAACTTAAGAAAGTTGAAGTGACTTGGTGTGGACAGGAAACAAAAGAGTATCAAGTTGAATTAGGAAAGTATCAGCGAATCATTTTTTAGTGACTTTTAAAGTCTTCAAGACATTCATCCCCAAAGAGAGTTGTATTACCATCGATGAGAACTTTTTGTACAAAAGAGATGAGGTTTGCTCTGCCTTCATTTTGCCAGTACATAACACAGTCTTCGTTACTACAGTGAGCACCATGTTCCTCATCGTGATGAGGGCTGGTTAGACCAACACCATTATTTACAAGACCAAGAGCATGACCCATTTCGTGAATAATAGTACTTTGTTCCACAAACCTTCCCAGTCGATCTTTCCCATCGGCCATATTTTCAATGACTGGCTTAAAGACTCCAATAACATTTGTTCCATTTAAGCTCACAGCAATGACATTTTGATTTTCTTGATCGTCACCATCTCTAAAATATCCATTTAGAAAAATGATTGTAAAAAATCCAACTTTCTCTTCAATAACTTTATCTTTATGAAGAAGTGTTGAGGAGAGCTCCACAATTTCAGCCGAGCTCCAATTGTCTTTCGATTCAATTTCTAACTTTGTCATATCTTCTAGTTCCTTAGGAACAGTTAGTTTCATTTCTTGCTCTCTAATTCCGAAAACTTTTTTTAGATTGGCTTCTGTTAAGCTCCAAGTCTCTAGTCCCGATTCACTTGAGCCAGCATAGGGCTTAGCCTCTTCTTCGTAGAAGACATTAACAGTCATCGCACTCATTGTTGTGAAGAAGAAAGAGATATTATCTTGGGTTTGTTTTTTATTAATATTTATAACTTGTTCTTCAAGCAGAGTTTTACTTCCGCCACACGAGCTTACAAAAGAGCAGACCAGCAGGAGGATAATATAAAAAAACGAATGAAATTTTGTTTTGAAATGTATCATCTTTTACTAATCGGAATGAAAGCGTCAAATACTTAGTCAGTTATTTAAGGTAAGTGCCTGTTTTTATGATGTTTTTTTGGTCTCTTTCTTGCTTATATAAATGCAGGCGACGTTCCAGCCTATTTTCCAAAAAATTTCACAGACAACCTTCTCTAGGAGTTTCTATGTCTAAGCGTGTTCATGCGTTTTCTATTTTTTTTTTAATGACTCTTTTTCTTTCACTCATTACTTCGACTAAGGCCAATAATGGATTTTGGTCAGGTCATTTACCGGACTTTGCTATTCAGGATATTGAGATCTTTGATGGTGAAATCGTTGTATGGTTTCAAAATAATGGAGTTATAGAAATGGGAAAGAAGTATCAATTAGAATTAGCAATTGGCGGTAAAACATATCGCAGTGAAGATCTGCTTATGCTTGGGACTTCGGCCCTTCAAGGTTACAGTTTTCCTATTAAGAAAAGTTTCTTTAAAGGAAAAAAGAAACTCTATGCTCAAGCAAACATTGACCCTGATAACAGAGTCAATGAGCTTGATGAAAATAATGTGTTTAAAAAAGAATTACTGTTTAACTAGATCTTCTACTGCTTTTACAAGAGCAACTTCATCCATCTCATGAAGAGCATAAAGTTGATCCGCTTTGTAAGCACTTTGACCAAATTGTCCTTTGTTACCAATGGCCTTGTATCTAAACTCTTGACCATTAATTTTAAGAGACTGAGTCAGTAGTGAACCCATACCATTTTGAATTTGATGATCTTCAATGGTTACGAGTCTATTTTGATTTGAAGTAAGTTGATTTGCAAAGTAGCTGTTCTCAATTTCATTCACAAAAGGATGATTGACGACAGTTACTTTAATTCCCTTCTCTAAGAGAATATCATGAGCTTTAAGAGCCTTTGAAACCATTGGACCGGTAGCAACGATCAAAGCATCTTTACCTTGAATCAAAGTTTGTGGCTTTAGCCATTCATAGGTTTCACTTTCGTTATAATACTCTGGAAAGTTTTCTCGCCCGTAGAAGAATAGGTAAGAATAAACATTCTTGTCTGTTTCTTGTCCTTTCTTAAACTCTTGGATTGCCTGATACATATAAGCTTCAGCTTCTTTAGAACAAGAGACACTAACAACTCTTACGCCAGGAATTGAAGCGGTTGTACTAAAGTAAGTTGTGGCCTGATGACTTGCACCGTCTGCTGCATCTTGGAATCCGGTATGACTTAGCAGTCCAATAATCGGACCTTGGCTAAGAGATGACATGATAAGCGGGAGATTTCCTTTCGTAATAGCAAATTGAGCAAAGGTATCAATCATGGGAATGAGGCCTTGTTTACTAAGTCCAATTGCCGTCGACACCATATTTGATTCCGCTACACCAATATCTAAACTTCTTTCTGGAAATTCTTTATGAAAGGCAGCGATTCCCGTTGAACCTTGTAGGTCAGAAGAAATACTAAAGAGGGGAAGTCCTTCTTTTGTCGCTCTTATGGCAGCTCTTGCTAGACCTGGTTGAACTTTTTCGTTAACAGGACCATTGCTTGCTTTCTTTGCTGGAGATTCTACCGGTTTTGCATCTTCAATTTCTTGAACCCACTTAGAAAAAACTTCTGGTACTTCACCATCATATATTTCTGATACAAAGGCAGATAATTTCTCATCAAAAGGCTTCAGTGGATAACCATGACCACCTGATGAACTTTCTTCAGTACTCTTTACGCCATATCCTTTTATCGTTTTAAAAATAATCGCAATTGGCTTTTTAGGATTGGCCTTGACTTTATCAAGAGCGTTTCCAATTTCTTGATGAACGTTGAAAAGGTTATGACCTTCTTTTACCGTGATAACTTCCCAGCCAAGACTCTCAAGAGATTCGAAAGTCGGACTCATGGAAAAACTATCTTGATCAATTCTTCCCGATAACTTTGTATTATTATCTGAAACTAACATTAGAAATGGATTTAATTTTTCTTTACTGGCCAGACCTGGGATTGCAGCGAAGGATTCTTTGGCCTCACCTTCCATACTTGCACCATCACTTATAGTACAAATCGTGACTCTATCGTTACCAATAACTTTATCGGCTATGGCAAGACCTTGTGCCTGAGGAAGTCCACTTCCAAGAGGCCCATTTGATATATAAACACCTTGAGGATTTAAGTGAGACTCACCATGACCTGTTAGCTTACTATCAATTGATCGAAAGCCTTTAAGACTTTCAATTGTTAAATCATCAAAACCATAATTTGCTCTTAGAGCATAGACTCCGTTTTCGGTATGACCGGCATCGTTTACAAAGTTAAAATTTTGATACCACTGCTTTTCACTTTCTTGAAACATATAACCATGAACACTACTCATGATTTCAGCAAAGGCCGCTGGGCCACCCCAGTGAGCGGCAGCTCCACCAATAACAGCATGTTGATTCATTAGGGCAACCATGGCCCTTGTGGCCTTAGGATCAACAAGTAGATTTTCTTCGCCCTTATTATTTTTCACTTTAAGGTGAAATTGAGGTGAAGTCTTTGGTGTAGACGCAAGTTTGTTTTTAATTGGTAACGGTTGTAAGGACGGGTTGACTTCCATTGTACGCTCCCATGTAGGTTGGAATATTTAAAATTCACCCATACTCTAATTCACTGCTGTTAATGTGTTAAGAATTTATCTTTAAAAGAGACAAACTTTGTTGGCATTCAATGCTTTGTGTTGAGATGAGTACTTTCTAAGTTGTTGATATCACATAGTCATTAGACGGAGAAAATTATGAAATTTTCAAATACCAAAGTTTGATATGATGTATAAAGATATTGAGGAGATTTGCTCTATGTGTGATTGTTGCGAGTCAGAAGGCAGGGACCCACGTTTCCATACAGGAAGCCGTAAGGTTATGCAGGTGAGACTCTTTAAGGTTTCCATGGGTAAAGTTGCAAGAATTAATCTCTGTAAGCTTTGTGATATTGAGCTTTTTCATGTTGGCGAGATTCGTTTTCTTAATAATCATATACAGCTCACAAAAAGTTTATCAACGAATCAGCGTCAATTTACATAGTCTTTTCACTATGTAACTGTCAAAGACATGAAAATTTTAAATGTAATTAATAAATACAATGGTTCTATTATTGATAGTATTCCTCTTAATGAAACTTTTGAAGTTTTAGATAAGATAGAAAAATCAAATAAGTCCTTCCATGAATTTAAGAACTCAAATATTAAAACTCGCGTTTCTTTACTTGAACAAATGCATGATTCTCTTACTTCCATTAAAGATGAGCTAGCAGAAATAATCATGAAGGAAGCAGGGAAACCAATTTCTTATGCAAGGCTTGAGATTGAGCGATGCTTATTCACATTAAAACTCGCAGCAACAGAGTCGGAGTATCATAAAATCCTTTCTAAGACGGAAGATATTTTGACGATGGATAGTAGTCCTCTAAAAACTGAGCTGAGAAGATTTCCTCGAGGACCAGTATTAGGACTTGTGCCATTTAATTTCCCACTCAACTTGGCCATGCATAAAATCGCTCCCGCAATTATTAGTGGATGTAGTATTGTGATTAAGCCTAATTTATTAACGCCACTTTCACTATTAAGACTATTAAAAGAATGGAGTACCTTTCTTCCAAAAGACCTTATTCAGGTTGCCTTGTGTGATGATGAAAATGCGCAAATCTTAGTTGAAAGCGATAAGTTTACTAATCTAAGTTTTACTGGAAGTGCAAAAGTTGGTTGGAAACTTAAGTCTCTTGCGGGAAAGAAAAAAGTCACTCTTGAACTAGGCGGAGATGCTGCTCTCATTATTGATCAAGGTTATGATTGGAAGAGTCAGTTAGAACAAATCATTAGTGGTAGTTTTCTATACAGTGGTCAAATTTGCATTAGTACTCAGCGTATTTTTATTCATGATTCTATGTATGAAGAGTTTTTAAAATATTTTATTCAGGCCACGGAAAAAATTATTTCAGGTGATCCTAGTCAAGAAGATTGCGTCGTGGGACCAATCATTTCAAAAGAACATTTAGAGCGTATTGATGAATGGGTTCAAGATGCAAAACAAAAAGGTGCTCAAGTCCATACTGGTGGAAAGATTTTAAGTACTGAACATAGTATTTATGCACCTACTATTTTAACAAATGTAGGTGAGGGCATGATTCTCAATGTTGAAGAAGCTTTTGCTCCTTTGGTATGTCTCTTTGCTTTTAAAGATTTTGAAAATGTCATTGAGCAAGTAAATAAAAGTAAGTATGGATTACAGGCCGGGCTAATGACCAATAAGCAAGAAAATATTCAAAAGGCATTTGATTTATTAGAAGTCGGTGGTCTCATTTTAAATAGGGTGCCAGGGTTTCGAGTTGACTCTATGCCGTATGGGGGCATTAAGGAAAGTGGTTTAGGAAGAGAAGGCATTCGCTTCGCAATTGACGACTTTACTGAGCCTAAGCTGTTGGTTTTCTAAATGCTGCATGCTATATTTTCAAAAAATTATTGATATAAATCTTAGGAGATTTTCATGAGCGTGCGTGTTCGTTTTGCCCCAAGTCCAACAGGATATTTACATATTGGAGGCGCAAGAACGGCTCTCTATTGTTACCTTTATGCTAAGGCCATGAAGGGACAATTTGTTCTGCGAATCGAGGACACTGATCAAGAGCGTAGTAAACCAGAGTATGAAACGGCGATGATTGACGATATTCATTGGTGTGGACTTGATTATGATGAAGGTCCTGATAAGCCAGCTGATGTGGGTCCTTATCGTCAGTCTGAAAGAATGGATTTATATAAGAACCTAGCTTGGGAGCTTGTAGAAAAAGGTCATGCCTACCCTTGCTTTCTAAAAAGTGAAGAGCTTGAAGAATTAACAAATAAGGCCCAAGAAGAAAAAATTTCACCTCACGCTTATCATGGAAAATATAGAGACCTTGATAAGGCCGAAGCCAAGGCGAAAGTTGATGCGGGTGAAGAATTTGTAATTCGTTTTAAAAATCCTAAAAAGAAATATACATTTACTGATTTAGTTCGGGGTGAAGTAACTTTTCCTGAAGATATGGTTGGTGACTTTGTTATTTTAAGATCTAACGGTATGCCTGTTTATAATTTTTGCTGTGTTGTTGATGATTGGAAAATGCAAATGACACATGTGATTCGAGCAGAAGAGCATTTAAATAATACCGTCAGACAATTAATGATCTATGAAGGACTCGGAGCAAAAATTCCAGAGTTTGCCCATTGTAGTTTGTTAGTAGGAGAGGATCGTCAGAAACTTTCCAAAAGACATGGAGCAACTTCCGTTTCTCAATATAGAGATCAAAACTATCTTCCTACGGCTTTGATGAATTATCTTTGCCTACTCGGTTGGTCTCATCCTGAAGAACAAGATATTTTTAAAATAGATGATATCGCAGATATTTTTGATCTAACTCGCTTTAATAAATCACCGGCACTTTATGATGTTGCTAAGTTAAATTTCTTTAACGGCCAACACCTTAAATTATTAACGGGTGATGAGTTGTTAAAGTATTGTGAAGTAAGTATTCCAACTGATCATAGTTTTCATTCCCAAGAAAAAGAATGGAAAATTAGATGTCTTGAATTTTTTAAAGAAAAAGTAAATCTTCCTTCAGAACTTTCTACTCACTTTGAAGTTTTATTTAATACAGCTCCAACTATAAGTAGCGAAGATAGTGAAGAACTAAAAGATATTCTTACTTGGGAGAGTACTCCTATTATTCAACAGTATTTGAAAGCGGAGCTTGAAAAGCTAAAAGCGGCAGGAGTAGAGTATCCAACTGAAGAGCATTTTAATGAATGGAGTAATCATATTAAGAAAGAATTGAAGATCAAAGGTAAGCAACTTTTCAAAGGTATGAGAGCGGCCTTTACCCATATGACACAAGGTCCAGATTTGAAAGTCGTTATTCCTCTAACAAATGTTGAACTTCTCTTAACACGATTTCAGTAAGTTAGCTCTAGTAACCTCAAAAAAATCAAGTCTTTATTACAGGTCCCTTGGACATCTTAAGGGGCTTTTTTTATTCTAATAGAAACAACATGAAGGCGTATTTATGAATAGAAGAATGATTCCATTTCTTACCTTAATTTCACTACTTTCTATCAGTGCTTTTTCTTCTGAATGGCTGTCTCGGCCGGTCACTCCTGATTGGAGCTCAGATGCAAAGCTTGGCTTAGGTGAAACGAGAGAAAATATTTATGGATTAGATGTATCCCAATTAGAAGAGGTTAAGAAAGAAGGTTATATTCACGCTCTCAAATGGCCAGTAAAAGTAACAGGTTTAAAAATTCCTTATGAGCCTCTTAAGTATTTCTTGGAAGAAGAAAAGAAAAATCCTCTTAAAAGATTAATTGAAAAAATTGCAGAAAAAAAACTTGGCTACAATGATATGGACGGGTTGTATGAATGGCTTGGTCTTAATAAATTTCCAGAAAGCGATGTGCCAGATGTTTTTCAAATACCATACCCTGATCATGTAAAGCCTGATTATCGAGTTGGAGCAAGTATCCTTGATACAAAAAACGGTAAGGCCATGACTTATAGCTGTGCCACTTGTCACTCGGGGACGTTCTTAGGAAAAACAGTTATGGGTCTTACTAATAAAAGACCAAGAGCAAATGAGTTCTTTGTTATGGCCAAGAAATATGTTCCGCTAATCCCATCAGGATTTTTCAGAGTGGCGACTAATGCGACTCATGCTGAAAAGGCGATGTTTAAAAAAACAAAAGAGAATTTAAAGTATGTTGATGCTGTTGCTCCACAAGTTCTCGGACTAGATACTTCTCTTCCTCATGTTTCTCTTAGTTTGGCCAAGAGACAAGACGACGAATACGCTACTAAAAAACCTCGTAGAACTAATCGACGACAACGTAGAAAGCAGCCTAAGCTAAAGACATTTGTAGCTGATTCAAAGCCAATGCCATGGTGGAATTTGAAATATAAGACTAGATGGTTAAGTGATGGTTCTATTGTAAGTGGTAATCCTATTTTAACGAATTTCCTATGGAATGAGTTAGGTCGTGGAACTGATCTTAAAGAATTAGAAAGTTGGATGCGAGATAATTCAGATAAAATAAAAGAAATTACAGCAGCGGCTTTTGCCACCAAAGCTCCTGGTTGGTCAGACTTCTTTCCTGCGGATTCTATTAATCTAGAATCTGCTAAAAGAGGGGAAGTGGTTTACAACAATAGTTGTAAGAAATGTCATGGTACTTATGAGAAAACTTGGTCACTACCGAATTCTGAGGAGCTAACTCTTGCTGAAAAACTGACAACCACAAAAGTGATTTATCACGAACAAACTCCAGTGAAAGATGTTGGAACTGATCCTAACCGTTGGATAGCAACAAAAGAATTTAGTGGTGCCTTAAATAAATTGGCCATCTCTAAGTGGATGAAGACAAAAGTTGTCCCACAAAAAGGTTATGTTCCACCACCACTCGAAGGTGTATTCTTAAGGTATCCTTACTTTCATAATAACTCGATACCTAACTTATGTGCTTTAATGGAACGTCCTGATAGACGACCAAAAGTATTTGTTCAGGGGCCTAGTACAAAAGCTGAGCACTTTGATGAAGACTGCGTGGGTTATCCAGTAGGGGACAAGATTCCAAAAGAATGGTGGAAAGAAAAAGATGCCATTTATCGGGCCAATAAACCAGGTCTTCTTAACATTGGACACTCGAAAGCGTTCTATGATGAGAATGGTAAGTCTAAGATGAGCCAAGGGCAAAAGAAAGATCTTAGAAGCTATCTGAAGACTTTATAAGGTCCTACCAACCCCGATAAGGTTGGTACGAACTATTTGAGCTTTCTACCTTTACTTCTTTACCATCTACAATTTTGACGTGATCAAACTCCCATTTTAATGTAGTATTACTATCAAATGGAAATGGAACAAATCGAGGTGTTACTTTTACATGGAACTCCTCTTTAAGTGGCTCATAGCTTTTTGTACAAGCGATAGCTGTATTGCTCCATTGGTCTAGAATATCATTACCAATTCTTTTCTTATTGTTAATAGGCTCTTTTGTAAGGTCTGACTTCTTGAAGGTAAGCTTGCGGCTCACTTTTTGATAGTCTAATTCTAAATCCCATCCGCTTAGGTATTTAACTTTGTTGTATCTAGTAGCCACATAGGAAAACTGTATGCAGGTCTTATTTTTAATATAGTTGTTGTAATACTTTTTCTTAAGTTTACTCGCCTGCGACTTATTTAGTGATCTTTCTTTTGTCAGTTCGTTAGTGAGGGCGTTTAAGTATGTTTTTGTAACAGGAAAAGCTGAAACAATATAAGTACCTCCGGCAAGAGATGTTTCCTTGGTGAGGATTGATTTAACATCTTCTGAATTGAAGCTTTCATAACCGGAATCCTTCAAATTATCGGCCGTTATTAAAGGATAAAACTTTTCTTGGTGAGACTGGTATGGGCTAAAAAAAGCACAACTTGTAAGTAAAACTAATAGCACTAATAACAAACTCTTCATAAAAGACCTTTTTTAATATTGATCTGATATTTTGCCTTATTTCTTTTGAATATGGCAAAATAATACGGTGCGTTTTCTTGACTAGGGATAGTCATTTAAATGTATTCTATAGCAATAGAATTAAGGAAAGGAACTTGGATGGAATTGATTCGTTCAATGGAAGAAAAAGATATTCAGATAGTGAAGGAATTTACTGATCAGTGGATTGGGGAGAACTATTTTTCTGTTGAAGAATTGTTTGAAATTTTCCAGTTAACTTTTCATCCAGATGTAAAAGAGTCAGCGAGTTTTCTTGCCTTTGTTGATGATGAGTTAGCTGGTGTGAGGTTAACATTTGCTCCAGGTATTTGGACGAAGAAAGCTCGTGGTATTAGCCCATCTAATTGGAATGTTAAAACGGAGCAAGTCGCTTACTTTAAAAGTCTCTTTATTGCAGAAAAGTTTCAAAAGAATGGGTTAGGAAAGAAACTATCAAACCTCTCGATTGAAAAAATTAAAGAGATGAAGGGAAGTGCTATTGTCTGTCATTCTTGGTTAGAAAGCCCTCACAATAGTTCTCAAAGATACTTACAAAAAATGGGTTTTGAAGAAATTAAAAATCATGAAAAATTTTGGTACCCAATTGATTATGAGTGTACACGCTGTTCTCCTGAACGTTGTATTTGTACTGCTTGTGAAATGATAAAATATTTATAAAGGATATATATGAGTGTTTCAATTTGGATGGATAAATCAAGAGATAAGAAAACCATAGAGCAAGATATTGTTATTATCGGCGGCGGTATTGCTGGTTTATCTGCAGCCTATTGGTTGCAAAAAGAAGATCCAACCATGAGGATTGCCTTAGTTGAAAAGTATCAATTAGGAGATGGAGCAACCGGAAGAAATGCTGGATTTATTACTTGTGGTTCTGTTGAGCATTTTAATCGACTGGTAGGAAAGCACGGAGAAGATGAGGCCAAAGAAATTTGGAATTATAGTGAAGTAAATCTTCAGTTGTTAAAAGATGAAATTATTCAAAACCGCGAAAAAGAAATGCTCTTTGAACATAAGGGAAGTTTCTCTCTAGCTTCAACCCCAGAAGAATTTCAAGAGTTAAAAAATAGTGCTTCTATTATGGAAAAAATGGGAATCAACGTTGATATTATTGATGAAGCGGGAATCAAAAGTCGTCTCGGTGCTGATAAATTCGTTGGTGGTATTAAGTATGTTGGGGACGCCAGTATTCATCCTCTTCATATGCTAAGTGAAATTAGAGATAAAATTGAGAAGACTAAGAATGAAGTTACCTTTTATGAAAACCATGAAGTCTTTGCATTAGATGAAAGTGGAGGGGATAAAGTTGTTCGTACTAAGCAGAATACTTTTAAGGCCCCGATTGTTGTTTTTGCAACGAATGGATACGGGCCTCAACTACATCCTTTCTTTGAAGATAAAATCTTTCCAACTAGAGGGCAGATCTTGGCCACAGAACCTGTGGAGCGCTTTATGGAGGCTCCTTGTTACGCTAATTTTGTTCTCGATTACTTCAGACAATTACCAACCGGTGAGATGGTGATTGGTGGCTTTAGGCAATTACAAAAAGATGCAGAGATTGGATATAGTGATGAAACTTCTGCCGTTATTCAAAGTGCTTTAGAAGATTTTCTTCACCAGCATATCCCGGCCATTAGAAAAGCAAAAATCACTCATCGTTGGTCTGGGATTATGGGCTTTAGTGTTGATGGACAGCCAATGGTCGGAGCTCTTCCTACTGATCCTCAGTGTTTCTTTCTAGGGGGGTTTACTGCTCATGGGCTTGGACTAGCTTTTCACTCTGGAAAAGTATTAACCGACTCTATGTTTGATAGAAAGATTCCAAACTTTATTACAGCAAAGAGATTCTCATGAAGTTAAACGATTATTTTCAAATCGCTTGGGATCAATATATTGAAACAACTCCCAGTGCCAAAAAGATCAATGACCTCTTATCTCAAAGAGGAGAGAGCGTTGTGAATGATCATATTGCTTTTCGAACTTTTGATAACCATGCCCTTTGTATGGATCGTTTTATTGAATTTTTCAAGCAATATGACTACGAAGTTTGTGGTGATTACGTATTTGAAGAAAAAAAATTAGATGCAGTTCATTTAGAAAATAAAGATAAAGCTTGTCCTAAAATTTTCATCAGTCAGTTACAAAATAATAACTTTTCTAAAAAGTTGCAACGATTAATAAAAGAATGTGTTGAATCTGAAGACTTTGACTTTAATGAACTTTTAATTAGTGGAAGTAAGAATTGGCATATTTGTTATGACCAATATCAAATGGCCTTAGAAGAAAGCGAATATGCAGCTTGGGTTCTTGCTCATGGTATTCGTCCAAATCACTTTACAGTTTTAGTAAATGAGCTAAGCTCATTTTCTGGTTTAGGTGAATTCAATTCTTTTCTTAAAGAAAATAGTTTTGAGATGAATACTAGTGGTGGTGAAATAAAAGGAAACCCTGCTGTTTACCTTGAGCAATCCTCAACCATGGCCGACTCTATCCATGTGGATTTTGATGGTGAAACTCACCAAGTGGCTAGTTGTTTCTATGAGTTTGCAAAACGATATCCCATCAAAGAAGATATTCTGTTTCAAGGTTTTGTAACGAGTTCTGCTGATAGAATCTTTGAAAGTACAAATAAGGTTATTGATAAATGATTTTTGAGGAAGATTGGTACTGTCATATTCCTATTGCTCATCGAGGTCTTTATAATGATGAGATTGCTGAAAACTCTCTCAAGGCTTTTGAGAATGCTGCTAATCATAATTTCCCTATGGAGTTGGATGTTATGCTCACTAGTGATGGTGAAGTTGTTGTCTTTCACGATATAAATTCAGTTAGACTTACTGGAGCTTCATTTCAAATAGATGAAATAACATTCGAACAGCTGTCAAAATTAAAGCTCCCTGATGGTCAATCAATTCCTAAACTTGTTGATGTGTTAGATTTAATTAGGGGGAGAGTCCCTCTCATTATTGAGCCGAAAGTTAAAAATTATAATGGACAGCTAGAAAAGAAACTATTTGATATTTTAAAAGATTATAATGGTCAATTTGCGATACAGGCCTTTCATCCTCAAACACTATTTTGGTTTAAAAGAAAAATGCCTGACATACCTAGAGGGTTATTGAGCGGAACGTTTGATGGATTTGCTATGCCTTTATGGCAAAAAATTGTGTTAAGAAATCTTATGTTAATCCCACTTCTTAAGCCCAATTATATCGGACTAGAATATAAGTGTTTACAGGAGCTTTCTCCTAAAATCCTTCGTAAGATAGGTACAGTGCCAATAGTTGCTTGGACGATAGATTCTTTTGATAAATATAAGAGTGTTTCTAATCACTGTAGTAATATAATTTTCGAAAATTTTATTCCGAGTAAAGTTTAATTGTCATAAAGATCTTTGTCCTAGATTCCGATATCTTCTTTGAAAGGAAGTAAACATTGAGTGAGTTCAAACCTATATTAATTGCTGATCCAGACCTTGAATATTATGACAAATTCAAAGAGGATCCTCTGTGGGGGAAAGTTCCTATCATCGTTGTTGAAACAGGTGGAGAGGCTCAAGGGTTAATCAAAGAGAATAAAGGCGATTTCAGTTGTGTTGTTATTTCTCCTGATTGTGTTATACCTGAAGGTTTAAGTGTGGTTTCTTTTTCTTTGAAGTATCAGCCAGCAATTCCAATTCTTTTACTCACTAGTTTACAGCATTCAATTAGTGAAGAGTTCGATCCTGCGAGAGTAGGGGTGAGCGATATTCTAGCAAAGCCATTTGATCTCGAAAAATTGTTAAAGGTTACTGGAGTCGGAACATTCTTTGATGCCCAAAAGGCACTCGAAATTGCAAAACAATTTAAAGATAAGGTTGATCAAGAAGTTGTTGGTGAAAGTGATGCTTTTATTGCAATTAAAGCTGATCAATTTGTTTCAGGCAAAGACTCTTTATTCGATGTTTATGTTCGGCTCAGGGTCAATAAATATATAAAAATTCTTCAAGCAGGGGATCACTTCGATCCTAAAAAAATTACTGATTATTTAGAGAAAGGTGTGCAGTACTTCTTTATTCGAAAAGAGGCACAGGAGAGCTACCTTAACTACTGTGAAAAGATGGCAAATATTTTAATAAAAAGTGATAAGGTTGATACAAATAAAAAGTTTGGTCAGCTCTTTAATCAAGCAGAAGTAATCATGGATACTTTATGTGAGCTTGGTGTGGATAATGAATCAATCGTTTACGCTCAAAAATATACAAAAACTGTGCTTAATTTTATTGGTAATGTCGCTGAAAAAGATGATTACTTGTCTAACATGATGAAAGAACTATCACGTTTCGAGCATAGTTGTAGTGTTGTTCTTATTGCAAGTATGCTGTCACGAGAAGCTGGTCTTGAAACAGATAAAAATATGGAAGTTTTAGGAAGTGCAGCTTTTCTTCACGACGTCGGATTAATTAAAGAAGCAGATGCTGATGACATGTATTCTGATGGAAGGGAAAAATATTTCAACGAGCAAGATATAATTGATAAATTAGAATCAAAACAAGTATTTGGTGATGAGAAGAAGTTTCTCGAAGGCCTTTGGGAAACTCACCCACTTAAAGGCTCGAAAATGGTGGGAAAAATTAAAGGCATACCTTCTATTGTCCCACAAATCATTTCTCAGCATCATGCTATTGAGTTCAAAGAAAAAGGTTTATACAAAGGTGCTGCTATTCATCCACTTGCTGAGATAGTTGAAATTAGTGACCAATTTGTTCGTCTAATGACTAGATTTTCTAATAAAGATGCTAATAAGAAGCAGATTATCTCTGAACTCTTAGATAGGGTAAATAGTTTTCCTTTTCGAACCAGAGAGCCATTTGGGATAGTTTTTAAGCTTTATAAAGATGATAAAAAGACTGCCTAATTAGTGCCATTTCGCTCCTAGTCTAAAAAATTCATTGTTAGAAATCCCCACGACTATAGTAATATCTGACGGTTAGCCTTTTTGGTGGCCGTAAGATTTCAAAAAAGCAAAATGTTTAAGATTTTCTTTTGACATCTCTAACACATCTCGATATTGAATGAGGGTAGTTCAATTCTGATAGGAGAGAGTCAATGAGAATTTTAGCAATCATGCTAGTTATGCTTTCATTTACATATGTGGAGAAGGCCGAAGCACAACGATGTAAAGACCCAAGAGTTTGTGGGAACCGTGGTGGTAGTAATGGTGGCGTTATTAGAGATAGACGTGATCTAGGGAATAATCGTCATGATCGTGATCGTAATCGAGACCGTCGATATGACCGTGATAGAAGAAATGACCGTGATAGAGACGTAAGACCAGTTCCAAGACGCGACCGTGATAGAGACGTTAGACATGATCGTGATAGAAGATATGATCGTGATAGAGACGTAAGACCAATTCCAAGAAGAGGCGGAAGCTGGGATCGTGATCGTTCATCAAGAATGCATCGTAGACTTCGTCACAGACCTAGATGGAATACTCCAAACTACGTTTATAGAAGATATACTCATAGTCCTTACAGATATGATTCTTATAGAAGTTATACAAGATACTACACTTTGGGTGACTACTTCAGAACACTTCCATATCGTTATATCTACTGGAATCATTGGGTGAGATATAGAAGTACAATGAATGATGGTTTTCAGTGGCATAATGGCTATCCTTACTATGTTTATAATGGATATCAACACCGATACTCAGATAACGATAGATGTAATTATGAGCTAGTTGATGGTTATAACAATACTACTGTTAGATCTTACGCTTCGTCTTATAGTTGTAAGAGCTCTTATGATAGATGTGCAAATGATCGTGATAGCTATAATTTTAGCACTCATGATTACCGTTACTTCTGTTCGGAAAGACTTGATAGAGACTATGGTCATGACTCAAATTATAACTATGATGATGACTTCTATTCAGATATCTACGACGATACGTATTATTATTAGATATTATAAATTAGGGCCTCGCAAGAGGCCTTTTTTTTTGTAAACTATTGCCATGAAAAAACTAATTCCAGTGATTATTGTCCTAGCTGTTTCTATCTTCTTTCTTCTTAATAGAGAGACAACTAAATTTACTGAATATGAAGATGATTCAACTTCATCACAAGAAAGTGACACTAAGAAAGTGAGCACGCAAACTCAAAACAAAATTGAAAGCCATGCTCGTGAATCCACAGACCCAGTTCCTACAGTTGTTGAAGAAACAGATATAACGAAAAAGGATATTCTCACTGCTGAGGGAAGCATTGGTGAAAAGCAACTAACTGAAGAAGAAATGGAAGAGCTTGATGAGTACTTTGATAAGGTCGAAGAAGAGTGGGATCGAAAAATCAAAGATCTCTTTATCACTGAGATGGGCCTAAGCTCTCAAGATGTTGAAGACTATAATAAAATGAAAGAAGGCTTTGCTGAAGATAAAATTGAAATTTATCAAGACTATCATGAAGAGATGGTTCAGAAATATGGTGACAGTTACCAATTTAAGCCCAGCGAAGAGATGACTTCCTTTGAAAAGAAGTTGAGAGAAGATTATCAAAACCTCATTCGTAAGAGAATTGGCGATGATAATTTTAAGAAATATATTGAGATGTTAGATAACTATAATGAAGAAGTCAGAAGAGAGCAGAATCCACAACTGCCTGCTCTCTATATTGAACTTTAAGCTTTCTTGTTAGTTTTCTTCTTTGTCGTTTTCTTTATCGTTTTCTTTATCGTCTTCTTTGTCGTCTTTTTTACGGGACTCTTCTTTGATCCAAATGAAAACCAATCTTCCTTAGTAATTGGATGAAAGTAATCGGCTTCTTCAATGAGCATACCTGAAGTTGTGTCTGGGATCGCTGCAATTTCTACTCGCACACCTTCATTTTTTAGATGTCTTACTAGTTCAATATAATCACTATCACCACTCATAATAATAACGGTGTCCACCTTGTTTGCTAGTTGGGTGGCCTTAATGGAAAGAGGAATATCAGCACTCTTGTGGCATGGTCTAACACTGCCATGGTAATTGGTATGAAGTCTTTCGCTTAGCTTACTTGAAATATTCTTTCCTTCTCTAAAGTAGACCAGACGATTAAGCCCTCTGTTGACAAGAAGTCTAGGTATAATTGTATCGAAATTTAACATACTACTGGTATCTTTAGAGATTGAGTGAATGCTTCTTTCGATATTGTTTCCATCAATTAAGATGGCACATGTTTGATTAATAATAACGTTGTTTTCCATAATATCCTTTTGAAATTTAACAAAAAAAAAGGGAGACATCAGCCTCCCTTGTATTGTCTTATCTCTAATATTATTAGAAACTGATCTTTAGATCAAGCTGTGTTTTGTCGTAATCTCTCGAATTAGCAGTTGTCAAAGATGTTTCATTGATAAAGTGAGTTACATTGATCACAGTTTTATCCATGATAGCGTATCCAACTTGAATCTCATGGCCTTTACCGTCAGTACCTGCACCTTTAAAGTTAGAGTCTGTGAAAGCACCTAGAACAGCGTCTTTTTCCACTTTCTTATAAAGGTATTGTGCCTTCCAAGAACCTTGCTTCTTTGCTTTACCAGCTTTTAGTCCAAAAGATGTTGCTGTGTCATCTCTTTGGGCCTTAGAGTTTGATACTGTTGTGTAGTAAACAGTAAATGGAATTTTTGCTACTTTGAATTTTACTTCACCAAAAATTTCAGTCATTTTATAGTTATAATCATACTTGTTTGCTGTGGCAGAGTTTCCAAAACTATCTGTTGCATCTACAAGAGTCGTCTTACCTGCAAGGTTATCATATGAGAAAACCCCAGCACCTAGAGTTATTGTTACTGGCTTAAGCTTTTGAGAAAGAACAAGTTGTCCGGTTGAAAGATATATTTCTTCAGCTGAAGAATTTTCTTCTACCCAAAATTGACCTAAGTTTAGACCAATAGAAGTATTGCTAAACTTATATCCAAAGTTACCATGAACACCTTCAGGTCTTAAGTCACCATCCCAGATAATCTCTGATCCACCTGGTGCATAGATTGGGTTTTTCATTTTACCAAAATTAATCTTTTGTCCTTTATACTTTGCTTTAATAACAGCAACATCAAGGTTAATTCCTTTTGAAGTAAAGGCACCATCAAATGATTGATTTGAGGAAATAGGGTCACTTGAGCCTGATACTAATCCAATCTCACCTTTGAAAACTTTATTTAATTTCTTCTTTGCTGAAAGTTTGGCCTGAACTCTTTGACGGTTACGAAGGTCACTTCCTCTCTTGTCAGTTCTTTCATATCTAAAACGAAGGCTTCCTTTCCAGCTGATATCTTCTGTTATGGAATTATGCCCGTGGTTATCAGCACTTACTGATAGTGAAGCAAAAATACTAATAATTAATAATAATTTACTTAGATTCATTTAAATCTCCTATTAAGTTTTTTAAATATATACTCAATTCATATTGTCACTGTCTATGAAGAGATAAGTCATTAAGATGAAATAAGAGAATCTGAATAATATCCTAACAAAACCATAATTTTGCTGTATATTAGGCTTATGTCTTTATTCATTTTAATGTTTTTACAATTTAATATCATGGTGGCAAAAAGTCACGATTTTGCAGTCATTGATGCTTCTCCCTATGTGATCGTTGAGGAGAGTAAGCTTAGTGGTGTTGTTATTGATCACTTCAATAATTGCATTGTTCCTCTCATGAATAAAAAGAGTCTTAAAGTTGAGCTGCGAAGTTACCCTTTTAAAAGGGCCATTAATTATTTAAAAAAAGGTGAAGTAGAAGGAATTTATCTTTATATCAAAGATAGAAGCTCGAAGTATTCCTATAGTACAAAGTCTGTTTTATCACTTAAACCATCTCTTTGTAGTGATGAACTCGATAAAATTATTAGTAAGAAGGAATCTCAATTCGATGGTGTTAGATTTTCACACTTTCACGGTGAATATCCGATTAAAGAATTGTTTAATTCTAAAGCAAAGCCTTTAAGTATTTCGAGTGATAATTATGCTTACCAAGCTCTTCGAATGCTCAAGGCAAATCGTATTAATGCCATTTATCATCCATTGCCTGCTGCTATGGAATACGAAAAAAAGAAACATGATGATTTATATTATGATGTGAAATGTAAAAGAATAACAAACAAAGATATTCCACTTCATGTTGCCTTTCAGAAAAAAACCAAAATCTATAATCAAATGAATAGTGTTTTAGATAAGTGTCTTCCTAAAATTACTTCTGGCAAATAGGACAGTAGTAAGTTCCTCTGGTTGCTTGAGTTATTTTTGTAACAGGTGTTTTCTTACACATTCCACAAATCGTTTGATAAAAGACCACAAGGTTTTTTACCCCTTCTCCTTTTTCTCCATTAGCATCAGAATAACCACCGCTAAAAGTGGTCCCATTGTTAGCAATAGTATCTTCTAAAATACTCTTTGTTCCAAAGAGTAGTGCCGCTGAGTCTTTCTTCTTTAGGGATTTGTTTTTACGAGTTGGTTTTATCTTCGCTCTCGCACAAATTTCACTGGCGATGTAGTTACCAACTCCTGCAAAGTATTTCTGTTCAAGAAGAAACGGTTTTATTTCTTTATTAGGAAAGCGCTTAATACATTCCCAAATATAATCTTCAGTAAAAGCTTCGGAAGCAATATCAATACCGAGTTTCTTATAATGTTTCTTGGTTTCTTCTTTTGTATTGATGTAGATATTTCCAAAACGCCTCGGATCAACATAGGCCAAGAAGACTTTTTCTTTCTTATTATTTAAGCAATGAAGTTGTAGGTGAGTGTGCTTTACCGTAATTTTTTTATGAGAGATTCTCCATGAACCCGACATGCCAAGATGGGAGAGCATATGATGACCTTCTCCTAGAAAAAAATCCATCAGCTTCCCCGTCCTTGAAATGGACTCAAGTACTTTATTTTTAAGCTGAAAACTTTCTTCTTTGAGAATCGATCCCAGCACATCAGATTTCTCCACCTTCGTAATCTTCAAAGGCAGATACTCACTCAACTGCTTCCTAATCGTCTCAACCTCGGGTAGTTCGGGCATATCTTCTCTAGGTTATTAAAATTATTAATCTAAAATAGCATGGGGAGGCCAATGCCAACCCATGCCAACTTTTAACACATTTTTTACTGGTTTGTTGCCAACTTTTTAGAAAAAAGTGAGATGACGTTACTATCTTGAACGTCTTCTAATTCTTTTTCTTCAAAATCATTTTCAACATCACCACTTAAGATTGCACTTTGCCTTTTTATGTACTCCATAACTTTCAAAGAAACATCTTTTTGATCTTCCTCGTCGCATTTAGAATAATGATCGGCCAGCTTTATATCTTTATGTCCAGTCATGGCAATGACAGCGTCAAGTCCTCCGCCGACCTTACGGGCCAGTGTGGCCATGCCGTGGCGTAGGATATGAGTTCCAGAATAGGGAAGCTTTCCCTTTTTCTGGGCCTTTCTGTAATTGATTTGAATGGTGCCATAATTTAAAGGCCTGCCATCTACATGAAAAACAAAGTCGCAACCCTCAATTCTTAAAGCGTGTCTTACTTTTAAAACTTCCAACAGCTCATCAGTTATATAAGCTGATCTTGCCTCTTTGTTCTTAGGAAATGGCTTTAATTCAATAAAGGTCTTATTGGTCATATCCCAGATACAAGAATCTTTAATCAACATACGCTTGTTGTGCATGTCGATATTTGACCACTGAAGTCCTGATATTTCACCGACTCGACCTGCTGTAAAGAATTGAACCTTGGCCAGCTCCTTGTAAACGGGGCTTAAATGATGAAAGAAAATAAGCACATGCTCTAGAGTAATCTTTTTGCGTTTGTCAGGTACAGGTTTAATAAAACCCATCTCTTTATGCTTTCTCTTAATTGGATTGGTTAGCGAGAGAGCTTCTTTTTCAAACTCTTCACTTTCTTTGTACCAATTAAAAATAGTTTTAAAGAGATTAAGCTCATTATTTAAATTGCACCTGCCAGCTTGCCCTCGACCACCGCTTTGATAAAAATCAGACTTGTAATACAAGACCAAATTTTGCACAAACTTGGTAATTCTGGCCGGAGTTATCTCATCCATAGGAAGCTTCTCTAACTTTTTCCAAGGTTCATACCTTCTAAGCCAAATGGCCTTGGTACTCGTGGCAAGTAGAGGGAAGTGCACTCGTTGCATGGTTTCCCATACTTCTTTTAAAGTAGAACAGCTTGATTTTTCAGCTTCTTCAACTCCTTCAAAAGACTTGTGCCACTTTTTTGCTTCATAAAGAGATGAAAAGGTTTTTTGGTGAACCTTTCCATCTACTTTTTTCATAGCGAGATAATTTTTGGTGCTGTGGTGTTTATAAATACCCACCTGACCTTTTAATTTTCGATAATCTTTTTTACTCATGAGTTAGCTCCTTGAATCCAAGCCAAAATCTCACTTGGTATAAAAAAGAGCTTTCCTCGTCGTTTTCTATAAGGGATTGATCCACTACTGACTAAGTTGTAAATCGTTCCCTTCTTGTATGTAGTAGCTCTACATACATCGTCTATCACCCATATTAACTTGTTAAAGAGCATACTAGAGTTTGCCTCTAGTTGTTGTTCATTCTTACCCGCATCGTACCGCTTCATACTTTCTTTGTAATTATTTTTTAAATTCTCTAACATAATAGATTTCCTTACCTTTTAATTTTTTTTCGCTCTCCTTCGCATTTCTTTTCCGTATCATTTTTTATTTGCAGTGACTTATTGACCCTTCCCATCCTTTTCGTTGGAGGGGGAGGGTCAATAATCACGTCCGCCAAATAATCAAAATGATTAAGGAAAAACGCCAATGCGAAGGAGAGCGTGACTGAATGTGAAGACTATTTGAACCCAGTGAGAACTCTTATTCTCTCTTTTCATTGGCAAACAATTCTTCAAATAAACTCTCTTTGCCTCGAAAATAAACTGGCCTTCCACGATAGCTAAACTGACTTATGGATAAATTAGGGTCTAAAATCATTAATATCTTTTCCCTAACTGATTCATTCATAAGTTCAAGCCTACGCCTATAGGCATGGTAGACACTTTCTTTATTGAAAACGTAGAGACAGTAATTAAAGCAGTCAGCATTTTTATAGGCCGAAAACTTACTAGCAATTCTTGGTTTAGCCTTTTGAGTTAATTCAACTTCTATCGCCATAGAACCATGAATGCCGTCCTTGTTAATGTAAATCAGGCCATCAGGTTCAACTTGAAAGAAGTCACTTTCATGCAAAACATGACCCTCTCCTAGAGTTTCAAATTTGTTAAGTTCACCAACGACATTTGAGACAATCAAATCATGACTAAGTTCAGCATCTGATTCATCAAACTGGGCATTGTAAGGGGAAAGCTTACTGCCGCTTGCCGTGAGAGTGAGATACTTTCTTTTTCTTGAGCCAGTAATTGATCTGATGAAGCCTTCAAGTTCAAGCTTTCTGACTTGGCGACAAAAGAATGAGTAAGATGAATCTAGGTTTAAACTGTTGTAGAGCTTCTTCATGCCGATAATCTTCCATCGACCCACTTCTTCAAGGATAACCATATAGTTATCCATCGGTATAAAAATACCCATACGACTTCCTCCTTAAGGAAAATAAGAATAAAAATCGCTTTTCAAAATAGTGAATGTCTCAGTTGCTAGAGAAAATTAAAGCCAACATGAGTACGAAAACAACTTTTTAAAAGCATGTTAATGACTCTATTTTGTTTTCGTTATGGCTTCGGCTATTTTGGATATTATCCGGCCATGTGTGAGAAATAGTGCATAGAGTTTGCATTATTAAATTAGTATTTATCCTAATCAAAGAAAGACCTAATTTGGCAAGTATTATTTTGAAAAATATACATAAAAAATGAAGTCTAAGTAATTAAAATTATATAGCCTGAAATGATGTATTGCTTAGGTGTACACCTAGTGGTAATATATTAATAACTGTGAGGTTATTATGGAAAGTACAAATCCAAAGAAGTTACGGGCCGAAATGAAAGACTATCTTGAGCTTGCTAAGAATGAACCTATAAGGGTTCAAAGACGCTCTGGTGAGAGCTATGTCCTGATGAATGAAGAAGCTTACTCCAAGATGCAGATCGAGATCATGTCGCTTCAAAGACGGCTTTTATCCATGTCTAATATCCTTGATGGTGAGGTTGAAGACGTTCCTTCTAGCGAAGATCGCCTTAAAAGGTTTAAGGCCTAGTAATGGCGCAATTAAAGGCTACAAAGAAGTACCTTGAGACACTCACGGAGATTGAAGATTTCATCTTTGAGCAAACCAAGTCCATTGATGAGCTTGAAAAATTTCACGAAGAGCACGACAGGGTCAAAGAGTTCATCAAGCAAAACCCTCATACACCTGCTCCGCATCCCAATACCGGCGATCAATCATGGCCATTTTCAAATGGACGCTACCGCTTATTTTTCAAGGTCGTCAAAGGTAAAGTGACTGTCATTTATCTTTTGGATGTGATTGATAACCGGATGTTGAATAAAATGGTCTATCCGAACAATTCGATGCCGACGTACGAAGTGGAAGATTAAAAGAAAGTTCATATTATGCTTGGTGTTGAATAAGAAAATGAGAAACTTTTTATGAAAATTAAATTAGTAGAGAAAAATAAGCAAATTGGAAGTGAAGATCTCTTAGAAGATTTAATGAATGTAGCAAAAACTCTACAAAAAGAAACGGTAACGATTAAAGAATACAAAGAGTATGGCCAGTACTCATACCAGACATTAAAAAAAAGATTTGGTTCATGGGAGAATAGTCTAGATGAAGCAGGTTTAAAAAAGTCTAAACGCCCTTGGGGTGGTGGGCTAGTAGAAACTAAAATACCAGAAAAAGAATTAATTGAAGATTTGAAAAGAGTTAGAGAAAAAATAGATAGAAAATCTGTAACAATAAAGGACTATGATAAACATGGTAAGTTTGGTTCTTCTGCAATTTGTAAACGGTTTGGAGGTTGGAATAACGCGAAAATTGCTGCAGGCTTAGAAGTAGGAAGAGTTTATAACTCTTCTGAAGAAGATTACTTTGAAAATAT
The DNA here is from genome assembly GCA_028378565.1 of Bacteriovoracaceae bacterium. Lineage (GTDB taxonomy): Bacteria > Bdellovibrionota > Bacteriovoracia > Bacteriovoracales > Bacteriovoracaceae > JAAEST01. The sequence continues at coordinate 4,782 of JAONMX010000007.1, read as the reverse complement.
TTTTCATGTATGGCAAACGCTTGGAAGGCAACCAAAATATCAAGAAATGATCCAGCCATTATCGACGTTACATATTTCTTCATATGAGCGTAAATTTGGTTCTTGGAGAATTGCATTGGAAAAGTTTGTAGAATACATTAATAGTCTTGAGGAGCTGCCAACTTCTAAAACCATTGTAAAAAAGAAGCATATCAAACCACATACAAAAACTGTTATCAAAAAGAAACCTTTAGAGAAACCTAAAAAGAGAAGTAATCGGATTGCAAATTTAAAGCAACGATTTCAAGTAATGAAAAGGGATAATTTTTCATGTCAATATTGTGGTGCAAGTCCTGCTAAAGATAGTTTAATTGAACTTCATATCGATCATATTGTTCCTTGGAGCAAGGGTGGAGAGACCGAAGTATGTAACTTACAGACTTTATGCTCAAGTTGTAATTTAGGTAAGAGTAATTCCTAAAGTATATTTGGTTTTTCTTTTTAAAAATTATGCCAACCATGCCAACCTTTTCCATTAAAAAAAGTTAAAATGAGTGAAGACGAGTGAAATTAAAAATGACGGGGAAGCCTTTTAAAACTGGTAAGTAGAGGTTTTGCTTGAGTTTTGAAAAGATGCCTTTTTCACTTCGGGTAACTCTGGCATGGGTTGTATCTCTCTAATATTATTACGTTTTTTGCTATCTTTATAAGGAGTATAACTCTCAGTAGAACTATAATTGAACTTACAATTTTATTGTAGTGTAGTAAAGCTTGGTTAGCACTAATATACGGAGACTACTATATGAATATATTTTTAAGTTTTTATACATATTTATTTTTTATACCAATTACTATTATTACCTTTGCCTTGTCTTATACCGCAATTCCTGAAAGTTTTGTCGTAAATGTTATAAGTGGTAGCTCATACCAACAACAAGCAGTAAGTGATACTTTGCATGACCTTTGATTAAGTGATGACAGTATCTACACTTTGGTAATTAAAGACGGTTCGTGTTTTATAAAATATAAACAACCATTAGAGAGTATAAATAGTGTACTGGGTAAATTGTATGCAGTTTCTGATGTTAAGGTTTCTTTTAAAGACTTTTCCGATAATTTATTAAAAATTAGATACGTAATAAAATATAGTTTTCACAAAGAAAACAAGACAGAAGATGTTGGAGTAATAGAACTTGATTACACAAATTATAGTAATTCAAATAAAATGGTACTCGCACAATTTATACCTTACATCCCTTATCCCTCTGATAACCCCTTATACGAGATAAAGGCAGATTATAAAAATAATACTAATATTACTGGGCCACATAAAGGCTTAGATATTATTACTATGAACTTATTAAATATAGAAACTGATAAAACTTCCATCTCTTCATCAAGTGATTGGCCAGTGTTTAGAGTTATACCAACTGCTAATATTACAAATGCTTATAAACTCATGGTTGAGGGCAAACCTATATTTAATGACTGGTTTAATAGGTTTAAAATATTTTTTTATTATAGTGGAATTACCTTTATGACCGTTGGTTATGGTGACATTACTCCAATAACTACGGCAACTAGGACATGGGCAATAATAGAGTCTTTTTTTGGTGTTGTTTTAATAGGCTTATTCTCTGCAAGTTTTTTTGGTTACATTGTAAATTTGTTTTCAAGACCATGGAAAGAATTAGAAAAGTACCTCGGAGATAAAGATAACTGGACAAAATCAACTGATCCTCAAGCAGGCATTGATATGTTGTACTATATTCCGAATCCAGATTTCAAAATAATGGAAGGGGTATCAACAAGTAACTTTGATGTGCCTTGGACAAAAATTTATCCTAATAGCCAAGGACAAGCCACTGACTTCTGGGTCAAGTACAAAGATACAGTGCTTTATAATTTTAGATTCATTTACTGTGATGGCGGTGCAGGTCTTACAATACTGCCAGACAAGAGAGTTAAATACTACGATGGTCAGATGGCTCTACCTAGTAAAAGTTACTTTTTCTTAGACATAAATGACTTGAAGTACAAATTAAATAAATTAGTTCAAGACAAGTATGGCTCAACCTTAACGTTCCAGTTTAATGAGTTTAAGAGTATAGAAGGTGCCGAAAAAGAAATTGAAGAATCATTTAAGGCACCTTCTGATCATCTAACTTGCTTTGAATTACAATCAGCAGGAAGTAGTTACACTTTAATAAACAGAAAATGATTATCTAATTAGTAGTATTTGCAAAGTTGCTTTTAACAAGTGTGAGTTTTTTCTCAGGAAACTTTAATATAGTATCTTTAGTTTTATTTTTGTTTAATGCTAAAGAGATTTTATCCATAATGTTAATTGAGACTTCTTTCTGATACTCATTGTCCAATTTTGAGTAATGATCTGCCAATTTAATATCTTTGTGCCCTGTCATTGCAATCACTGCATCCAAGCCACCACCAACTCTACGAGCTAGCTTTGCCATGCCGTGTCTTAAAACATGAGTACCAGAACAAGTTAGGTCAGTTTTTCTTTGTGCTTTACGGTAATTAACTAGAATTGTACCGTAGTTTAGAGGCTTTCCATCGATGTGAAATACAAAGTTATTGCCTTCTATCTTAAAAGCCTCTCTACGCTCTAATATGGCTCTAATTTGAGCTGTTATATGTACGACTCGTGGAGTTTTATTCTTTGGAGTAGGGTTGAGCCCGACATAAGTTTTGCTCTGCATGTCCCAATTACAAGTTTCCATGATTATCATACGGTTTTTATCTATATTGATTCTATTCCATTGAAGGCCAGCGACCTCACCAATACGACTTGCCGTAAAATATTGAAGTTTTGCTAAATCAGAAAAGGGTTGCGGAAGTATATCGAAAAAACTAAAAGCATCTTCGATAGTAATATTCATATCTTTAATTGGTTTTGGTTTGATTATACCTTTCTTTTTATGTTCTTTACGTATTGGACAAGTCAAGTTTATTGCCTCTTGCTCAAACTCAATCGATTGCTTATACCAGTTAAATATAGTTTTCATTAGGTTTATCTCATTATCTAAAGTACACCGTCTTGCATTGCCTCTTACAGAAGTATGACTCTTTTCTTTAAACATTTTTACATTACTGTTCACCCAAGATGTAATAAGTGAAGGGGTGATTTGATTCATTGGTAGATGCTCAATAAAAAAAGAAGATCACGTCTCTAATTGTAAAGTATATTTTTATCTAGCTCGTCTTAAATAATGCTCTTTTTCTACTTATACCGGACTGTTTTCAGTGGGTTATGGCCTGTCACAACTTACATACAAACAAATGTTACGTTATTTCATAAAAACAGGCTATTTTTATAAATATTTGTATCAACTTACCGTTAAGTAAGTAATGCACAACTTAATGAAACTTATTGGCTTTTTCTTTCTCTCTTTTATTATTGGATGTACTCATGTTCATCATGATAACTTTAGAGAAATTAGTTCAAGCAAGAACTTATTTTCAGATGATGTCGTTTGGTACTCAGGCTCCTTTGACCCACCAACAATCGGTCACATCAAAATAGCGGAGGAGGTTGCGTCAAGAACAACAGGTCCTGTCTATATTAGTATAAATCATAATACTGGCAAGAATTTTAATGCTTCAATTAGAGAACGTATTGAAATGTTATCAACGGCCTTTAAAGATAATCCAAGAGTTCACATTATTAGGGAACCTTCAGAAGGAAGAAGGGCTTTTGTAGAAGAAGTTAGTAGAAGGCATAATCGAAAAGTTGTACTGGCTGTTGGTGAAGACGTTTTAAAGAAAAATTATGAAATGCTCGGTGATATGAAAGATCTCGACTTTTTGTCTTTTGAACGACCAGGGCAAGAGAGTGACTATATACCGTCTAATGTATCTAGAGTGTTTTCAGATCAGCTTGATGGTATAGAGGGAATATCATCTACTGTCGTGCGAAACGCAATCCGGGATGATCTTCCGCTAGACGGTCTTCTGACTGATGAAGTTAAAGGCTATATACGTAGTAATAATCTATACCGTAATAATAGCTATAATCAAAGTTCACTTCTTGAGACATTCGAAACTATTGTTCGAAATCACTTACCTCACCTTAATATAGAAACCGTTGTTAACTTTGAATTTAAAGATATTCAATCGAAAGGCGGACAGATTGATGCGATGATACGTTGGATAATTGAAAATACAGAAGTACCTGATAAATATAAAGGTTTTTATACAGTATTTCTTGAGAGCTTAATGGGAGAGAGGTTATTACCTTTAAGCGTTGCAAGTGGTCTTAAAGTGGGAGTGTACACTGGATCTTTTGATCCTATGAATAAAGGAAGTGCTCTCGCAATTACTGCAAGTATAAAAGCATTAGGATTAGATAAAATATATATTGCACCTTTTCTTTCTTCAAGAAAAACAGCGAGTTATAGCGTGAATGAGAGGGCTTCATTTATAAATGCCATTATAGATGAATTACCTGAAGAACTTAAGTCAAAGGTCATGGTTATACCAGCTATCGATCTCAATACTTCAATTGACTATCTTGAAGCGGTGTCTAGATTTGAGCAAACAAAGCCTATTGCTATATATGGGGAAGATGCTATTGAAAGAAATTTTAAAATGCTTTCTGGAGAAATCGATTTAGAATACGCTGTAATTAGAAGATCTCAAGAGGTGTCCCCTTATCTATCTTCACTAATCGAAAAAAATCATATAAAAGAAGCACACGTATTCGCGACTGGAATTGTTGATATTCAATCATCGACATCAAGTGGACTTACTAGCGTGTCAGACCTTCCTCCTTCTGTAAGAAAA